>JAISNG010000012.1 GCA_031276365.1 Campylobacteraceae bacterium
CTCAGAAATAACTTATAGCTTTCAAAGAAACATTTTGCTTTGCAAAAACGCTTCGCTTGTTTTCGAGGTAGAACCAACAATAAGCAAAGTACATGACATGAGAGGATATGGCGTCCCTCCGTCATTCCAACGCAAGTTATAGCTTTCCATAGGAATCTCATAATGAGAAATGCGGGAAACCATTTATAGAAAAAATAAGTTTACAAAATAAAACAGTAAGACAAACTCTAACGTTAATCCCTCTCATGAACGTATTATGTTTGCAAAGGTCTTTTTAGTTTCCTGCTTGCCTCGCAAATATCGTTTTTCTATGAAAACTCTTTGCTTATTGCGGGAATGACGAAATAAATGATGTTTTTATCTTTTGTACAAAATAACGAGATATATCTGTCGTGTAATGTATGCTTATTTGCAAGATTTTGGATACCCGCTTCCTCTCACGATGACGACTGATATCGTATTGTTAGCATTGATATACAAAGAGAAATTTTCACATTACTTGCAGATTTTTATATGAATGGCGGAAAAATTACCGCACACATGCAAAATTTTAAACGGTATGCGGATTTACGCCAAAAATTCATTTATCTTTCTCCACTGCGTTAAAAACTCTTCGCTTTTTTGCATTGCGCGGTTGGCGGGACTTGTGGACGGCAGATAAAATGGCTCAAAACCATAAATTTCACTGCACAGTTTTTTAAAAAGCGCAGTTGCTTTTTTGCCTGTCGTAAAAACGGCTTTTATTGTAGCTTTTTTAAAAAGAGTTGAAAAGTCGTTTGCGATGGGATTTGTTATCGTGTTGTCATCTGCGCCTGAAATTTCACATGAGTACAAAACATCCCAAAGGGCGATTTGGTTTTGGAGCAAAAAGGCTGTTTTTGATACTCTGTCGGCGGAAGGCTCGGGTTTGTTTAAAACCAAAGCGAGCATCCTCCAAAATAGATTTTGCGTATGTCCATAATAAAACCCATTTTGTCTTGACTTGGGAGAGGGAAATGAACCAAGTATCAAAATCCTTGAATGTTCATCATGCACGCACCCCCATGGATGTGTCAAAATCTCTTTTTTGCGTATCGCCATAGTTAAAATCCACTCTTTATCGGCTATAAATTTTATGCGGTTCGTTTACATGTATGACTGCTTCATGTCCCTTGTAAACGCTGTTCAATATGATTTCACTGCCTTTAGCAAAAGAGTAATTTCTTAAAAGTAAGCTTACAAATCCCGCAACAAATAATGCTTCGTCAATACCGCGCCATTTGATGCCGTAAAAGCCTTTTGACCTTGGAAATACGCTTATATATACCCACACACCGTCATCATCGGCATATAAAACGACACTTTTAAAAAACAAAGTATTTATAACAAAAAATACTGACTTAAGTACCACAAGCGCGATTATTACCCATGTAATGATATTCAAGGTGTTAGGTGTGAAATTTACCTTTTCATTTACTACATATACAAGCAGATAATATACACCATATAAAGAGGCAATAAATATGCCAAGTCTTATATAAGCTATCCATAAAATCCTAAATCTCTCATATATCTCCTCTTTTGCGCTGTTTTCAACTTCCATAGTTTGTTCCATGCTTTAACTCTCTTTGAAAAGCTTCTTTGCCAACTGGTCGGCTTTTGATGACGAAGCGTCTTTTTTCATCGTCTTATAAATCCTGTTTATATACTCTTCAAGCATCTGCTGGCAGTTGATATCCTTATCGTCTTTTAATGCCTGATGTTCATATGTGCCGTCATCTTTAAGCTGCCAGCTTAAAACGTTATCGCTAAGCTGTACCTGCAAAATCTCAAAAAGCTTTTTCTGCAAAGCTTTATCTTCTATGGGCGTCATAAGTTCAAGTCTTCGCTCGAGATTTCGCGGCATCCAATCCGCACTTGAGATAAATAGATTTGGACTTGAGTGTTTGAAGTAAAAAATCCTCGCGTGTTCAAGGTATTTTCCGACTATTGATTTGACCGTGATATTTTCGCTGACATCTTTAACGCCAGGTCTCAAGCAGCAAATGCCGCGGATAATAAGCTCTATTTTTACACCGTTATTGGAAGCATTATAAAGAGCTTTTATGACGTCTGAGTCCACCAAAGCGTTCATTTTCGCTATGATATGCCCTTCACTTTTCTTTTGCGCTTCATCATTTATCATAGCAATTACGCGGTTTTTAATCTGCATGGGCGACATGGAGAGATTTTCAAGCTTTTTGTTTTTGGAAAATCCCGAGAGAATATGAAAAAACGTTGTCGAATCTCTGGCGTAATTTTCGCGCGAAGTAAAAAAGCTTATATCTGTGTATATGCGCGCGCTGGAAGCGTTGTAGTTTCCTGTGCCAAAGTGCATATAAAACTTCAGTTTGTTATCAACTTGACGGATAATCTGCGTGATTTTCGCATGAACCTTAAAGCCTGTGATGCCGTAAATCACATGTGCGCCCGCGTTTTCCAAAGCTTTTGCCCAATGCAGATTGTTCTCTTCGTCAAATCTTGCTTTGAGTTCTACCATTGCTGTTACCTGTTTGCCGTCAGACGCGGCATTTATCAGCGCTTGAACGATGGGCGAATTTTTCTCAACCCTGTAAAGCGTCATGCGGATAGAGATGACTTTCGGGTCTTTTGCGGCTTCTTGTATAAATGACGTTACCGAATCAAAACTCTCATATGGGTGCGCTATCAAAATATCGCCCTTATCTATCGTTGAAAAGATAGATTCGTTTGTATTTAAAGGCGGCAGGATTTTCGGCGTATATGGAGGAAGTGTTAGATGCATAAAGTCCTTATTTCCAACTATCTGCCACAGTGCGCCTAAATTTAAAGGGATACTATATTCATAGATATCCTTTTGAAAAATCTGCATATGCGAGTTTAAAAACTCAACGATATCCGCGTCAGCGTCCTTTTTTATGGCAAGTCTTACAAATGCCCCCTTTCGGCGGAGTTTCAGCCCCTGCTCCATCATGAGCATAAAATCGTCCGCCTCTTCTTCTTCTATATTCATGTCGGCATTTCTCGTAACAACAAAAGGAGCTGAAGCGATAAGCGCATAACCTGGGAATATATCCTCAACATGCCATTTTACGATAGATTCAATCGGTATATAAACATTGTCCTGCGCTTTGTAAAATCTTGGCAAAACGCGCGGGATTCTTACCATACCGTATTTTATCTTGCCGTTTTCAGAATCTTGAAGTTTCACGGCGAGCGCGAAGCTGAGATTGTTCAGATGCGGAAATGGATGTGTCGCATCAACTGCTATAGGAACGATGACGGGAAAGATATTTGAAAAGAAAAACTCATCTGCTTTTATCTGAAGTTCGCGGCTTACTCCACTGTATTTTGAGATAAAAAGATTCTCTTTTGCCAATCCTTGAATTATCTCATTATAACTTTGTTCAAAAATGTTCTTTTCATTTGTTAGATACTCTCTTATGGCGCG
>JAISNG010000026.1 GCA_031276365.1 Campylobacteraceae bacterium
ATATCGGCGCAATCGAAAAGCTAATCGCCAAAAAACGCGCAATCAAACAAGGCGTAATGCAACAACTTCTCACAGGCAAACGCCGCTTAACAGGCTTCAACTCCCAATGGACAGAAAAACGCATATATGATATTGGATATACCTACTCTGGACTTATAGGCAAAAGAAAAGAACATTTTGGGCAAGGAAAAGCGCGGTATATAACATTTCTGAACGTGCTGATGAATACAGTTATTGACACTAGTATTTTTGAAAGCGTCGACGTTGCGGAACATGAAAATCAAAACGCCGTAAAGCGCGGAGATCTATTTTTCAACACTTCGTCTGAAACGCCTGAAGAAGTTGGAATGTGCGCTGTTCTTGCCAAATCGGTTAATGACACATATTTGAACAGTTTCTGTTTTGGCTTTCGTTTGACCGACAGAGAAATAGATTGCTTGTTTCTTTCATATTATTTCAATAGCAATGAAGGCAGAAAGATAATGACATTATTGGCGCAAGGCGCTACAAGATATAATCTATCAAAAATATATTTTAATAATACACTTTTATTATTGCCAACGCTTGCAGAACAACAAGCGATCGCTAAAATTCTATCCGATATAGACGCGCAGATCGACGCGCTAATAGCAAAGCTAAACAAAGCAAAAAACATCAAACAAGGAATGATGAGCGAACTGTTAACAGGTCGCATCCGATTGGTTGAGATCGAGCAGGAATCCAGACGGCTAAACAAAACAGTCAAGATTCACAAAAACCACAACCAGCAATTTGATGATGCCGTGATGATAGGCGGTATTGTGAACGCTTTTTATTCGGATAAATATCTACTTGGCAGAAAAAAAGTGCAGAAGCTGCTATATTTTTCGCGTCGTCATCAAGATAAGAGCACGGCAGCGTTCAAGAAAAAAGCAGCAGGACCTTATGCTGACGAAGTTAGATATAAGGGAGGGGAGCCGATAGCGATAGAAAGAGGATACGTTGTAACAACAATAAACAAAGGCACAATATTTGCTAAAGGAGAGAAAATATCGCAGGCTCTTGACTATATCCAAAAATGGGACAGGCAAGCCGACATTCAATGGCTGGTAGAAAAATTTCTCTATAAAAAAGTCGATGAATTGGAACTGTTGGCAACGGTGGATATGGCAATATGCGAATTGAAAACAGACGGCGCGTCTGTTACGGTCAATAATATAAAAAACTTAATCGCCAATAACGACCAATGGAGAGATAAACTAAAGAGACAATTTTTTTCAGATGAAAAAATAGCGCAGGCTATTTGGAATTTAGAAACATTATTTTACTATGGAGGCTAAATCATGTTTAATGCGAAAGTCGGTCAAACAGAACGTGAAACACAAAAGCACGTTATAGAACTATTTGAAAATCAACATCTTCTCGGGTACGCTTTTCTTGGAGATTGGTCGGGGCGCGAAAACTGCAATATTGAAACGGAATTACTCGCAGCAAACTTAAAAAAGCGCGGCTACAGCGATACTATTGCCGAACGTGCAATCTGCGAATTACAAAGAACTGCCGTATGTAGAAATAAAAACGAGCTATACACAGTAAATAAAAGAGTATATAACCTGCTTCGTTATGGTGCGAAAATCAGAGATAACAATAACAGCATCTACACAATATATTTCATTGATTGGGAACAGGCAGGCAATAATGATTTCGCAATTGCAGAAGAAGTAACCTTAACGGGTAAAATCATGGATAAACGCCCTGATTTGGTTATATATGTCAATGGTATCGCTCTTGCCGTAATTGAATTGAAACGCAGCAGTGTCTCCGTCGCCAATGGCATTCGTCAAAATAACGCCAATCAGCGAGATGATTTTATCGCGCCATTTTTTTCAACTATACAATATATTTTTGCAGGAAATACAAGTGAAGGCGTGAGATATGGGACTATTCTTACGCATGAGAAACACTTTTTGGAATGGAAAAATCATATTCCTGCTCCACAGGAGAGATATATTGATGAATTAAATATGGATATTTCGCATGTTTGCACTAAACTACTAGATAAACTTGATTGGCAGTTATACAGTATGTTCCGCAAAGAGCGGTTTTTAGAATTGATAAAAGATTTTATTATCTTTGATAGGGGTATCAAAAAAGTATGCAGGCATAATCAGTATTTTGGCGTTCGTCAGGCAGAACTTCGTGTGATAGACGGTAAGGGCGGCATTATCTGGCATACGCAGGGCAGCGGCAAAACAATGACTATGGTTTGGCTGTCAAAATGGATACTCTCACATAATGCAAATGCCCGCGTGTTGATAATTACCGATCGCGAAGAGCTGGACAGCAAAATTGAACGAAACTATGGCGATGTTGGTGAACATATCAAACGAACAAAAAGCGGTGAGGATTTGATTGACAAACTAAATAGATATGACGACAGACTTATATGCTCATTGATTCACAAATTTGGACGGCGCGGCTCAGAGGTCTCGGAGCTTGATTATAGTAATTTTATCGAGGATATTAAAAAATCTCTGCCTCCAGAGTTTAAACCCAAAGGCGACTTTTACGTATTTGTAGATGAGTGCCACCGAACACAATCAGGCAAACTCCATGAGGCGATGAAAACTATTTTACCAAACGCTATTTTGATTGGCTTTACCGGTACACCCTTACTAGTAAAAGACAAAAAGACAAGCGTTGAAGTGTTTGGCGGCTATATTCATACTTATATGTATGACGAGGGTGTGACTGACGGCATTGTGCTTGACCTTCGCTATGAAGCGCGCGATATTCCGCAGGATATCACATCACAAGATAAAATCGACGCTTGGTTTGAGACAAAAACAAGTTCTTTAACAGATAAAGCAAAAGCTCGTCTGAAAGAAAAATGGGGCAATCTGCAAACGGTATTTAGTTCCGCCGGACGACTTGATAAAATTGCAAATGATATCATTTTTGATATGGAAACAAAACCATGTCTATCTGATAAAACAGGTAATGCTTTGTTAGTTGCGGGAGATATATATTCTGCTTGTCGATTTTATGAAATACTCAGAAGTAAAGGATTTAAACACTGCGCCATTATCACGAGCTATGATGCTGCACCGAGCAGTCTCCGCACAGAAGACGTAGGCGACGATGAGGATACAGAAGAGATAACAAAGCATGAAATCTATCTGAAAATGCTTAAAGACTACAATTATGATGTTGGGCGTATTGCTGATTTTGAAAAAGAGGTAACGCAAAAATTCATAGATGAACCAGCCAATATACGCCTTCTTATTGTTGTGGATAAACTGCTTACGGGTTTCGACGCGCCGCCATGTACATATTTATATATAGACAAACATATGCAAAATCATGGTCTTTTTCAGGCAATCTGCCGAGTGAATCGTCTTAATGGAGAAAATAAAGAGTTTGGTTATATTGTTGACTATAAACAACTTTTTGGCAATTTGGAGTCCGCATTAAAAACTTATACGGCCGGAGCATTTGAAGGATATGCTCCGGAGGATGTAGACGGGTTACTTAAAAATAGACTTACGGAAGCGAAAAAATATCTCGACGCTACACTTGAAGAGGTAGATAGTCTTTGTGAAGATGTCAAACTGCCACAAGATGAAATTGATTTTATACATTATTTTTGTGGTGAAAGCGGCGGCGGCAACGAAGATGATGAAATGTTCACCCGTTCTCGTGAGCGGCTATACAGGCTTGTAAATTGTTTAATTCGGGCGTATTCAGATATTAAACCGGATATGGATAAAGCAGGTTATTCGGCAGATGAACAATTTGAGATTACTAAAAGAGTAAAGTTTTATGTCGAGCTAAAAATAATAATAGGGCGAGCAAGCGGCGATTTAATAGATTTCAAGGTATTTGAGCCAGGAATGCGCCACCTAATTGATGCATACATAGTTGCAAGCGATGCAAAATCGCTTGGCATAATGGATGATTTTACTCTTCTTGATTTTATCGCAGCACAGGAAGAAAAACTGAAATCCGAAGGACGCAATAGAGAGTCTGCTGCTGAAGCTATTGAAAATAATATCCGCAAAAAAATTGTCGCTAAAATATCAATGAACCCAAAATACTTTGCTCGTATGTCTGAGATATTAGAGCAAATAATAATCGAACGCAAAAAAGGCGTCGTTGCATATGAGAACCTGCTTGAGCAATATGCACAGTTGGCAAGAAACGCTGCTAATCCTGAAAACAATTCACATTATCCCGATAGCATACGTACAAACGGTGCTCTTCGCATGTTTTACGACAACTGCGGAGGAGATGAAGAGACAGCGCACAAATTAGATAAAGCTGTCCGCGAAAACAGGCAAGATGGATTTAGAGCCAATAAAGTAAAACAAATTAAAATCAAACGTGCCTTGCTTGACATAATCAATGATATGAATGAGATGGAACGTTTGTTCAAATTAGTAATGTTACAGGATGAATATTGATGATTATAGTCGGAATTAAGATTTTGATAAACCGTAAAAATATTAAGAATATGCATCTTTATGTTAAGCCGCCTGATGGTGCGGTGTCAGTGTCGGCCCCGCTAAATATAAGCGATGATATGATAGAGCGGTTTGTTCGCACAAAAATTATCTGGATAAAGCAGCAACAAATAAAATTTGCTGAACAGCTTCGTCAAAGCAAACGACAGTATATATCGGGTGAAACACTATATATTTGGGGGAAGCAGTATTTTTTGCAAGTAAATTATGGTAATAAAAACATGCTTAAATTATCCGGCAATACTATCATTTTAATAGTACGGCGTGAAAGTACAGCAAAACAACGCGATAATTACATTCGCAAATGGTACCGCGAGCAGTTAAAATACGAAATTGATCGTTTGCTTCCAAAGTGGGAAGTTGCGACAAATTTGAAATGTAGTTTATGGCAGACGAAATATATGACGAGCAAATGGGGAACGTGCAGCATTGAAAAGCGAAAAATATGGTTTAATCTTCAACTCGCTAAAAAACCTATAGAGTGTTTGGAATATATAATTTTGCATGAATTGATTCATTTGCGTATCAAGAACCACAATACGGATTTCATAACCTTAATGGATAAGCATATGCCATTTTGGAGAGAAGTAAAAAAAAGGCTAAACGAACAGTTTCTTGACTCTTGGGCGGATAAAAACAGTTAATATTTATAAATTTATTTTTATTTTACTTTTATATATTGACTTGGATTCCAGGTCGCAGGAAATGACTAAGAGTGTGCGTTTGTCGCTTTTTTAATGCCTTATGAATGACAAAAGCGCAAACCTGTTTTGTATTGGCTATGCGGCGGCTAAAATACAAATATGGGGGCAAAAAGGGCAAAAATATATCGTGTACCAGCTATGCATAAATTTAATTTTGACACAAAAAATTTTGCGCTTATGCAAAGCCAAGGTAATCAATTTTACCTCCTGAACAAAATGCTAAACCAGCCTCTCTTTTGCGCTTTCGTCCGCTCTTCCTTTCTCTTTACCGCTTTGTCAGAAAACATCTTTTTTACACAATCCTTATAATCATTATCATCATTTAAGATATGATGCGTAAGCCAAATCTGAAGTTCAGCCATCAACTGTCCCGTGATATCATATCCTTCATTAAAGCTTTTTCTGTATTTGTTCACGGTTGCAATAAACTTTTCATGAGTTTCTTTGTGAGAATCCATCATCGCATAGCCTGCCTCTTCCATTAGCTGCTCTTCAAACCTAAAATGCGACACCGTATAATCCGTAATGCTCGCAAACACGACAATAATTTGATTTCTATCGTTGGTTTTAAACACATCGTTTAGTTCATTAATATATTTAACAATTCTCTTGTGCTGATTGTCAATGACTTTTATCCCCAACTCATACGATGGCCTCCACTCCCAATATGCCATTTTATGCCCCCCGCATAATAACTTTATTACTTTTGTTTATGCAATAATACCGAAAATATCATAGGAAGTTATTAAATATTCTTAATATTATACTAAAAAATAACTTAAAATATATTTTTAAATTTTAGCTACAGCATTCATGTCGGTTCTACATGTTCTGTAAGCATTCGGATATAAGGGTTATTTTGGTTTTGGTTTATAAAATCTGTTTTTTATACATATATAAACATAGCGAAAAAAGCTGTTATATGCTATTTTAGCTGTTAAACAGCTATGAATAAATCAGTATTTCACTCCCACTCAATCGTTGCAGGCGGCTTGTTTGATATATCGTAAACTACGCGGTTTATACCGCTTACTTCGTTTATGATTCGCGTACTCATTCGCTCCAGAAGTTCATGCGGCAAATCGGCAAAAGTTGCCGTCATGCCGTCTGTACTTTCCACTATTCTGATGCATACTGTATTGTCATACGTCCTGTTGTCACCCATAACTCCGACGCTTTTTACGTTTAAAAGTACGGTAAAGCTCTGCCACGTTTTGTCGTAATATCCGCCCGCTTTCAGCTCCTCTTGCATTATGATATCAGCTTTTTTTAAGAGTTTCAAATCCTCTTTCGTTACTTCGCCCATTATTCTTATAGCAAGTCCGGGACCAGGAAACGGATGACGCATAATCATGTCTTTCGGGATGCCCAGCTCAAGCCCCAAAGCGCGCACTTCGTCCTTGAAAAGTTCCCTTAAAGGCTCAATAAGCGTAAACTTCATCCAATCCGGAAGTCCGCCCACGTTATGATGGGATTTGATGGTTTTCGAGGGTCCCTTGACGCTTACGCTCTCTATCACGTCAGGATATAATGTACCTTGCGCCAAAAACGCTATGCCCTCATGTTTTTTAGCCTCTTGTTCAAAAACTTCTATAAATGTATGCCCTATA
>JAISNG010000181.1 GCA_031276365.1 Campylobacteraceae bacterium
ATGTACTTTGCTTATTGTTGGTTCTACCTCGAAAACAAGCGAAGCGTTTTTGCAAAGCAAAATGTTTCTTTGAAAGCTATAAGTTATTTCTGAGGCATCAGCGCAGGCAAAACAGAAAGAATTTTCGTTTTTGTATGATTTTATTTTGAAACGATTTTTAATTTGGATTCCCGCATTCCTGTGATGATATTCCTAAGGAAAGCTATCACTAGCGCGGGAATGACAGAGGGCAAATATTCGTTTGCTTTCATGTACGCATTCACTTGTCATTCGGTCGCGGGAATGACGGATGGAAGCGAGAAGACAACTTTTTCCGTCATTCCCATGAACACAAGTGTTGTATTGAAATATATATCTTTTATCTATTTTCATTAGTCTTCCTCCAGTTGAACCAAATACAAGAGTTGTATTGAAATAGAAAGAAAGGCTCTTGATGAAAAAATAGCAAACCTGTTGAACCAAAACAAGCAAAGTGCTTTTGGCTTGCCGAAATATTTCCTTAAAAACGTGTATCCAAAAGAAACTTTGCAAATATAATACATTTATGAAAGAGGTTAGCGTTTTAAAGAGGGATTAGTTTTTAGATTGCCCTCCTCTAAAAAAGAGGAGGATTTGAAAAACTTCAGATATTAGAAGTTGTATTGTGCCTGAAAACGAATCTCATCGTTGGCATTTTCGGTTGTACCGCCTTTGCCTGGTCTTGTGTCGTTATCAAGGTCTAAATGCGAATAGTATAGCTCCAAACCGAAGTTTTTAGCGTACTTATATGTAACTGTGCCGTAAGCTTCGCTGTAGTCTTGGTCTCTGCTTCCAACGTCAGCCAAACCGTAGCCAACCTCAAAGCCGAATTTATCAACAGTTGCTCCGCCTTTTACAAACGCCGTACCAACATCTGCAACATTGGATGTTCTATAATAGAGCTGTTTACCAAATCTAATAAAGCCGTCGTTATCCGCGTCAAGCGAATAGATGCCCTGATCTTTGTCGCTTGCAAAATAGCCTGCAGTTACAGCAAATAGTTGATTTTTATAGCCGCCTTCCAAGCCGTAGAAAATACCCGCATCTTCAACCGCACCGATTTGGTCTGCAAGTTTCAGATAGTTCACCTGACCTCTTGCATTAAAACCGTTTAAGGCAAATTTTGCTTCGCCGAACAATACCACATCAGCTACTGTTTCTAAATTTGCCGCCCAAAACTGCAAGCCTACAGGTCCGACTTTACCGATAGCCGCCAAAGCGTATAGATTGTCATTGCTGTCAAAGTTTGTAGGAGCATACGGATGACTATTTAAAGCGTTTATCTGCAGATATGCCGCGCCTGCTAAAGTCCAATCAGGAGTTACAGAGTAAAGTGCAAGCACGCCGTTTCCGCGTGAACCACTTATCGCCGCTGACTGCGTCCATGGAGTAGGAATCTCTAATTTTCCTGCTCTTACATTCAAACCGTTTGCGGCGTACTGGAAGTAGTATTTATCAAACGTAAAACTATTTCCACTCGTCGTATCGCCTGCGGGGGAACTTGCCTCGCTTTCACCCCTGTTCCATATATCTGTTACAAGAGATGTACCGAACTTAAAACTGTCCGATATAGGCGAAATAAGCTGTAAATAGCCGGAAAAACGATGAGCATCTACACCTTTGCTGCCACTTGAAACAGGAGTGGCGAAATCAGACTGAGAGTGATATCTGTATCTCACCTGACCGTTTGCCTCAACACCTTTTACAGCCTCTTCAAGAGGCGTAGCATTTAGCGCCGTGCTAAACGCACCTACTGCCAATACGGCAGATAAACTTAACTTTGTTAGCTTCATAATTTTTTCTCCTTTTTGCTAATAAAGATAGGTGGAATTATAGCAGTTTTTACTTACAAAACGATAACGAGTTCTGATTTAATGTGTCAATTAAGAAATATAGAAAGTAGAAAGGATTGCAGTTATTAGGTGGTAACAACTAAAATATCTTACAATCCTTTCAGTCTTTCCGCAAAAGGAGCTAAAATAAAAATTCAATTGGCAGTATAGGCTTAAACGGTAAATGAGCAGTAAATTAAGCGGCGCGAGAAAATCGCAGGTCATAACGCCTCTTTGTACAAAAGGCGTTATAAGGTTTTGTTAGAGGTTATTCTCTTTTTTGTATTTTACAATGAGGGCATAAGCTTCATCTTTTAGAAGCAATTTCTCTTTTTTCAGCCTTTCAAGCTCAAGATGTTCCAAATGTTCGCGCCCTTCTTCAACGTCAAGTATTTTTTGGTCAAGCTCATTGTGTTTTTCAAAAATCTTGGCAAAATGTGCGTCCTCCTGTTTTAGTTTTGTAATAATGTCTCTGTATTCATGCAGCATGGCTGTTCTCCTTATAATTTTTTTTTATTTTAACGATTTTGTCATTAAAATCTTATGAACGGTAAGAAGCATTTATCTTTACGTATTCATGTCCCAAATCGCATCCATATGCCGTATAATTTTCCGTGCCAACACCCAAATCACAGATGATTTTGAAACTCTCCTTTTTCATAACTGCGTTAGCCGCCTTTTCACTCTCCTTGTCAAGCTCCAGTTTTTGAGACGAATAGACAAGCACATCATCATAATGTATAATCAAGCTCTCTTCCTTGCATGTAATGCCGCAAGCGCCTATCGTAGATGCTATGCGTCCCCAATTTGGGTCTTCTCCGAAAATCGCGGTTTTCACAAGCAGTGAGTTACTCAAGGCTTTTGCGGCTTTTTTTGCTTCGTCTAATGCTGCCGCGTTTTTAACTTCAAATGCCACTACTTTTTTGCTTCCCTCACCGTCTTTTACTATCTCCAAAGCCAAATGTTTTGTTATAAACTTCAAAGCTTCTATGAAAGCATCTTGGTCCCAAACACCGCTTTTTGCCGATGATAAAAGCATCACGGTATCGTTTGTAGATGTATCGCCGTCCACACTTATGGCATTAAAGCTATCCTCTGCCGCCTCTTTCAAAAGTGTCGTTATCAGCTCTTTTGGTACATTTGCATCCGTTGCAATGAAGCAAAGCATCGTGGCAAGCGACGGATTTATCATACCCGCCCCTTTGCAGATGGCTCCTATGTGAAATGAGCCTTTGCCTTCCACATCAACCCTTACGGATATCTCTTTTTTAAATCTGTCCGTAGTCATAATCGCTTCGGCTGCCGCGTTTGAATCTTTAGCGTTGAAATCAAAAAGCTCAAAGGATTTTGCAATTTTTTGTGTATCAAGCCTGTAGCCTATGACGCCCGTTGAGCTCATAATGGGATTTTTTGCATTTAAAAAGCTTGGGATATGCAAAAAAAGCTCATCTATATCATCTACCCCTTTTTCGCCAGTCATCGCATTGGCATTTTTGGAATTTATCAAAATAAAATTTGTCTGAAATATCTCGCCGTATCTTTTAAAGTGGCGTATCGGTGCGGCTTGAAATCTATTTGAAGTAAAAATCGCGCCCACGTCGCAAAGCGTATCGCTTCGTATAAAAGCTACATCTTTTTTGTTTTCAGTCTTAAGTCCTACACTCACACCGCCGCTGAAAAACCCTTCTACATTATCAAGCCCGCCTTTTAGCGGCAATATATCAAACATACTTTAACTCCTCCGGTTTTGTCTTTCTTCTGATAAGTCTTTTGAGATTTACTATACTCTCATTTGTGCCAACAATCAAAAGTTTCGCATTTGTGCCGATAATAGTATCGCCGCGCGGCATCGGTACAAATTTGCCGTTAAGGTCGCTGATACCGACAACGCTTACGTTTGTTATCTCTCTTAGATGTGTCTCTTTGAGTTTTTTAAATATTATCCATGAAAACTCAGGCACTGCAACCTCTTCAATATTTACGGGAGGGTCTTTTTTGGAGAGGAGATTTTCCATCATATTTTGCATATCAGGATGTAAACTTACAGCGTTTAATCTTTGTGCTACAAGTTTTGAGGGCGAAACTACAGAGTCGGCTCCGAGTTTTTTCAGTTTTTCCGCTTCGCTGTCATTACCTGCCTGCGCCATGATAAAAAACTGTTTTTTAAGTCCCAGCTCTTTTTCATAAAGCCTTGTCGTAACGACTTGAGCAATATTGTCCGCTACATGTTCGCTCAATGTTACCACGCCTCTTGCAGATGCAAGGGAGGATTTGAGTATTGAAAGTTCCGTGTGCGGTTCGCCTTGTACGTAATAAGGGTATTGATTTTGCTTTGCCGTCTGTTCAAAGTCAGAAGAGTTATCCACTACGACAAATGGTATATGATTTTGACGAAACTGTTTTGCAAGTTCTATAGTGAAATTGTTGTGGTGGCAAATGACAAAGTGGTTTTTGAGTCTGGCAATTTTTTGAAGCATTTTTCGCTCCTTGATGAGTTTTGTTATAACGCCTTTGTTTATCATATCTATCAAAACGCCGATTGAGAATGAAAAAACAGCAAATCCCAATACAATTAATCCGATAGTAAAAAATCGTCCCGCTGTAGAGATGTTGTCTATTTCGCCGAATCCTACGGTCGTAAAGGTGAAACCTGCCTGATAAATAGCGTCTATAAGCGTAAAATTATCTATCAAAACATAACCTATAGTGCCTACCATCATGATGGCAACAAGCAGTATTAAAGGCAGTCTTAGAGGTTTTAACTGTTCGTAGATTTGATTGTCTATTTTAACTTTAGGGGCGGCGGATTGCTTACGCCACCCTCGGGGTGATTTATCCTTTTTATCAAAGTTCATAATTCACTCCCTGCGGGGTAAAAAATCAGCCGTTTTTCTTCATCGTTCTAAGAGTTGAGGCTGCAATTTTAATCTTTTGCGTAGTGCCGTCTTCAAGAGTAATTCTTACTGTACGAAGATTTGGTAAAAATCGTCTTTTTGTTTTATTGTTGGCGTGGCTGACATTGTTTCCTACAAGAGGACCTTTGCCGCTAAGTACACATCTTCTTGCCATCGTAAATCCTTTAAATAAATTTTGGGCGGTAAAAATACCAAGCAAAGTTGTGATTATAACATAAATAGTTGATAAAATCATTAAATTTAAACTTTTACAGTGTCAAGTCAAAACCTATTTATGCTTGCACAGTGCAAACTCCCATGCTGACGGATAAAAACACGTGCGTCTATGCCGATTATCTCATGTTTTGGCAAAAAACGGCGCAAAAGTTCTTTTATCCTCAAATCATTCGCATCATTATATGTCGGCAGCAAAACCGCGCCGTTTACAAAAACAAAATTTGCATAAGTGGCAGGCAGACGCTCGCCATCGTAAAATATTGGTTTTGGCATCGGCATCGGCAGCAGTTTAAATCCCGTACTTTTTAACTCCGCCTCCATCTTTTTCAGCTCTTCAAAATGTTCATCTTTTTCATCTTCACATGTCGTGTAAGCTATCGTATCTTTCGTGATAAAGCGCGCAAGCGTATCTACATGAGAGTCTGTATCGTCGCCTTTTAAAAAGCCATGTTCAAGCCAGATTGTTCTTTTCAATCCGAAAATATCTTTTAGTTTTGCATCTATTTCATCTTTGCTCATGTTCGGATTTCTGTTGTCTTCCAAAAGACATTTTGAGGTCGTCAAAAGCACGCCTTCTCCATTGCTGTCGATGCTTCCGCCCTCAAGCACAATCGGCACGCTTACAATCTCTCCTCTCATATAACCGCGCTTGAAGAGTTTTTGATTTACCGCGTCGTCAAGCGCTGCTTCAAATTTCCCGCCCCATGCGTTAAATGTAAAATCATACGAAACAACTCCATCTTCCGCTTGTATATCAATCGCGCCGAAATCCCTTATCCATGTATCGTTTGTAGATATTTGCACAAAAGTGATATTTTCGCACCCTGACAACAATTTTTTGGCGGCTTTTTTATCGGCGCACAATACGATACAATGTTCGTATTTTGAGGCTGCCTTGATAAAATCTTTGTATGACAAAAGTATCTCATCTAAATACGGCAGCCAGTCTGTTTTTTCATGCGGCAGTGCAAACATAAGCGAGCTTTGTTGTTCCCATTCGGCAAACAGTCGTTTCATAATAATCCTCTTTTAGCGGTATTATAGCCAAAAAACCGCTTTTTTATAAAGCAAATATTTGATATAATAATTGCTATTTTTTTAACGAGGTTTGATATGCTTGTAGCCCCGAGTATTTTGTCGGCGAATTTCGGCAGGCTTAATGAAGAGATAAAAGCGATTTGCGATGCAGGCTGTGATTTGGTGCATGTAGATGTGATGGATGGGCATTTCGTACCAAATCTTACAATCGGTCCGGTTGTAGTTCAAGCCGTTGCAAAAGCCTCTTCAAAACCTTTGGATATTCATCTGATGGTTGAAAACAATACATTTTTTACGGAACTTTTTGCACCGCTTATGCCAAAATATCTCTCTTTTCATATTGAAGAGGAGAAGCACCCGCATAGACTCATTCAAAAGATAAGAAGTTACGATATCTCTCCTGCTGTTGTCTTAAATCCACATAGTCCGCTTGAAAGCATCGAATACATTTTGGAAGAGATTGACATGGTGCTTTTAATGAGCGTAAATCCGGGATTTGGCGGACAGAGTTTTATCAGTTCATCTCTCAAAAAAGCCGAAAAACTTCGCAAAATGGTAGACAAATCGGGACTAAAAACGCTCATAGAGATGGACGGCGGCGTGAATGAAAAAAATGTGCATGAGCTGAAAAATGCTGGCGTTGATATAGTTGTGGCGGGAAATTATATTTTTAGTTCTGCTTCATATAAAAACGCAATTGACTCCCTAAGGGTGTAGATGAGAGTAAAAATCTGCGGCATCACTTCGGCGCGAGATGCTTTTACGGCTGTTCATGCAGGAGCGGACGCGGTGGGATTTATATTTTACGATAAATCTCCAAGATATATAACGCCAAAAAACGCCAAAAAAATCTCCATTTTACTGCCGCCTTTTGTGCAAAAAATCGGAGTTTTTGTAAATGAGAGTGCAAAAAACATAGATAAAATCTGCAAAAAAGCCAAATTAAACTACGCCCAGCTTCACTTTGATGTTGATGAAAAATTTCTCTCAAAGCTTAAAACGCCGTATATAAAGGTCATTAGAGCCAGACAAAAGAGCGATATTATGAAGTATAAAGATGAATATCGTCTGATTGACGCTTTTACGGAAAATTTTGGAGGCGAGGGCAAAAGCATTGATTTGTCGTGGTTTGACAGCGCGGACTGTTCCAATATCATCTTAGCCGGCGGACTGCGTGCGGATATGCTTGATGGCATAAAACATTTTGGATTTTACGGTGTTGATGTAAGCAGCGGCGTAGAGATAACGCATGGTAAAAAAGATACGCAAAAAGTATATGATTTCATAAAAAGCGCGAAAAATTGAAACAGTTTGAGCAGCTTTCCGATAGATTGGTAAAAAAAGATTTGAATGCCGAACAGTTTTTCAATATGCTTAAAAAATGCGAATATTTGAGTGATTTTGAGATAAATTCAGTCGAACAGCTTAACTCTTTGGGTTTTGACGTTTCAAAAGAGGGCGCAAATCTGTCGCTTTGCACAACAAAAAGAAGCTGGCGCGAGCAGAGATTTTGCGTGGTGGATATAGAAACAAACAACCTCATGCAAAATGATGCCAGAGTGATAGAAATAGGCGCGGTAACGCTGCAAAACAACGCAGTTTTGGGCAAATTTCACTCACTTGCATTTACCGATTTTCTACCTGAAGCGATAGTAAATCTGACAGGCATTACGGTTGATATGTTAAAAGATACGCCGAGCGAAGCGGAAGTGCTGGAAAAATTCAGGCTCTTTTTGGGAACGGATGTTTTTGTCGCGCATAATGCCGATTTTGACTATACATTTTTGTCAGATGCCTTTAAAAGACACCAATTTGCGCCGTTTTTAAACAGAAAACTTTGCACGATAAAACTTGCGCGAAAAACCATAAAAAGCGCCAAGTACGGACTTGGAACACTTCGTGAAGTTTTGGAAATAAATGAGGGGGTTTTACACAGAGCTTTAAGCGACGCCAAAAGTGCGGCAGCGGTATTTGTGCGCTCTTGTGAAAATCTGCCCGAATGGGTTGTAACAACAGAAAATCTCATAGAATTTTCAAAATCAAACAAGAGTTTTTTGGAACCGAAACTGCCATTTATGGAAGAGGAATAGCCAATGATTAAAGGAGTTGCCGTATCGCTTTTTTTGTTTACACAGGCAATTTACGCCCAAACGCTTTGTACGCTGGAGTTTGACAACGGCTTTAAAATAACAAATCTTCCGCAGGCAAACACGCGCGAAACTAAGACGAAAGGGTTGTCAAATCTGGATAACGTAGGCGTTGGAATGATATTTACATGGGATAAAGCCCAAAAACTTTCATTTTGGATGAAAGATACGAGGGTCGCGCTTAGCATAGGTTTTTTTGACGAAAAGGGCGGACTTTTTCAAATAGAGGATATGCAGCCCTATTCTTTGGATGCGCACCTCTCCAAAAAAGAGGCGAAATATGCACTTGAGCTCAAACAGGGCGATTTTGGCAGGCACAATATCACCCTCGGAGCAAAAATCACAAAACTTGAGTGCAGGTAAATTATCGCTTTACCGCGTTGTTTATGCAAAGAAAAATGGGATTTGGCTGTAGTATTTGCGTTATTTTCATCATTTTCGCAACAAGTAAAGAGTTTTTGCCCAAAACGATATTTGCGAGACAGGCAAAAATCCAAAATAGAAACAATCTCAACAAGAAATCATAGAAGAAAATAATAAAAACAAACTCAAAAAAACATCAATTACTTATGAATTCATTGTCTATTTGCAAAAATCATTTTGGATTCCCGCATTTCCTCACGATATGCGTTCGCTTACATTTGGTTGCAGGAATGACGGAAGAAATTCAAAAACATTAATCTTCTTTATAAATGCTTTTGTTCGTTTGCGAAATTTTTGGACACCGCTTTTCACTGGTATGATGGAATAGGTTGTCATTCTCGCTTCCCCCCGTCATTCCCGCTCAAGCGGGAATCCAAATTAAAAATCGTTTCAAAAATAAAATTATGTAAAAACGAAAATTATTTCTGTTCTGCCTGCGCTGATGCCTCAGAAATAACTTATAGCTTTCAAAGAAACATTTTGCTTTGCAAAAACGCTTCGCTTGTTTTCGAGGTAGAACCAACAATAAGCAAAGTACATGACATGAGAGGATATGGCGTCCCTC
>JAISNG010000066.1 GCA_031276365.1 Campylobacteraceae bacterium
TCACATTATATTTTTGTCATAAGAGATAGATATATTTTCTTTGTGAGAAAATTTTTCGTGATGATTGTAAAGTGTTATAATATTTGGAAATCACCCAACTTTATAAACCCCTCCCACCACACGCATTTTACAACAGCGAAAAGTTTTCTTGCTCAAAATTCGGATAAGACAGACAAAACTTAAAACTTCAGATTGATTTTACCGCGCTTACATGTTAAGATGCAGCTCCTCAAAAAACTTCCGTGCAAAATAGAGTTAAAGTTATAATTGACAAGTTTATATATGATGTGGAAACTCGCCGATATTGATACGATAATCGGGATTATATACATATTGACAAGTTCACATATAATATTGAAACGGCTTTAAGTTTTTGCCGTATATATACGGATTTAACCGTTCGGTAAGGTTTTTACGCTTTTGGTTTTATTTGGCACGCTTTTTTTGGCAGCTTTATCCTTTGTTAGTTTTGTCTTTTTGCCGATGTTTTTTGCAGGATTTTTTTTCTGTTCGGTTTTGACTTTCTTGCTTTCGTCAATTGCGCCGCGGTTCAACTCTATCATTTTATTTAACATTTTGATTTCATTATCGTATTTTTTTGTGATGAAAAATATCACTACTACCAAAATTATGATTATCAGCCACTCCATGCCGCGCTCCTTTGCAAACTTTTATGCATGAATTGTACATTTTTTAAGCTAAATTTTTGATTTTATCCGAAATAGCTTTATGTATAAGTTTTTTTGTGCTAAAGTTCTTGTTTTAAAATTATGCAAAAGGTTGAATGATGGCAGATAAAAACACGACCCTGCGGGGGGGGGGGGGGGGTAAAAGCCGCCCTGCTTGAAAACAGCGGCAAAGAGGCAAACAGCGAATTTTTAGACACTCTCAAAATGCATTTTCCGCAATTTTTTGACAAAAACAACGATTTTAAGACAGACAAATTTCTTGAAGAGTTAAAAGCCAATACTATAAATGAAGTGCGCGACGGCTACAAACTTGGTTTTATCGGCAAGGATTATGCGCGGCTGCAGACAGGTCAAGTTTCCGAAACGCTTGTTGTCCCAGACTGCGGACACAACGATAAGGAAGAGAATAAAAACAGCGGCAATATATTTATCACAGGCGACAATCTGGAAGCTCTGCGCCATCTGCGAAACGCCTATGCAAATAAAATAAAAATGATTTATATTGACCCGCCGTATAATACGGGAAGTCGGGATTTTACATATTCGGATAAATTTGAATTTGACGATGAAAAGCTAAAAAGCGCGCTTAATTACAATGACGACGAGATGGCATACATCAAGTCTATTCATGGCAAAAGCTCTCACAGCGCGTGGCTTACATTCATGTATCCGCGCCTCAAACTCGTACAAAAATTACTTACCGATGACGGAGTTATCTTTGTAAGTATTGATGACAACGAACAGGCAAATCTAAAACTTTTAATGGATGACGTGTTTGGGGAGGGGAATTTTATAGCGGAATTTCCGAGATTAACCGTAAAGGGCGGTAAAACACAAACAGAAACGAGCACAAGCAATTGCGACTATTTGTACAGCTACGCAAAAAATATTTCTGAAATAAAATTTAATAAAATCGGTCTTGGCGACGATCCTTCATATAAATTTGTAGATGAACATGAGGCAAAAAGAGGGAAATATCATCTAAAACAAGCACTTGATACGATTAGTCTTGGATATATTCAATCTTTAGATTATCCAATAGAATATAATGGCAAAACATATTACCCTGGCGGCATAAAAGAAAATAATGGTTACCGATGGACATGGTCAAAACAAAAATATGAATTTGCTTTGAAAAATGACTTTATAGTATTTAAGGGCAACAGAATTTTTCCTAAGAAATATATACATGCGTCAATAGAAAAGAATTCTAAAAATACCTATTTCATAGAATATCTTGAAAAAGCAAAAAATTATTCTCAATTGCATTTTATAGAAAACATTTTCTCAAATACACATGGGAACATTGATTTAAAAAATTTGAAAATTTCTGATTTGTTTTTATATCCAAAACCTGTAAATTTAATATGTGAAATAATAAAAATGGCGTGCGATAAAAACGCTATTATTTTAGACTTTTTCGCGGGAAGCGGCACTACAGCGCATGCCGTTATGAAATTAAACGCCGAAGACGGCGGCAATCGTAAATTTATTTTAGTGCAGTTAGACGAGCAGACAAATCATGAGAGTGAAGCGCGGAAGGCAGGTTATAACACTATCGACGAGATAGCCCGCGAACGCATAAAACGCGCCGCGCAAAAAATCAAATCCGAAGCAGGATTGAACGCGCAAAATCTCGACTGCGGCTTTAAGCATTTTCGCTTAAAATATCCTGATGTTAGGACTATCGATAAAATTATTGACTTTGACCCAAGCAAATCGTTGTTTGACAGTGATATGATAACGCCGTTTGCTTATCCGCAAACTCAAACAAGCGGGCTTGATACGCTGCTTGCTACATGGCTTATTGATGACGGCTTTACATTTGATACGCATGTAGAAAATATAGAGTTTGCGCGATACGAGGCGCATTACGTCAAGGAAGCCGCTGTTGTTTATCTGATAAATCAAGGCTGGGATTTGGACGCGCTGAAATCTCTGCTAAATAAAATCGGCAAAAACGAACTTTTTGTAAATACAATAATAGTCTATCCATATTCGTTTTCATTTGCCCACATGCGCGAGCTGAAGACAAATGTCAAAACAAATCTTGATAATCCGCCGACAATTTTGGAGAGATACTAATGCGATTAGACAAACTTCAATACCAATTAGATGCCATAGAGAACGCAATTAGGGCAATTGATGAAAATAACATTGAAACAAACGATAATTTTAACGCCAATCCGATACTGAAAAATACGCGCAATA
>JAISNG010000082.1 GCA_031276365.1 Campylobacteraceae bacterium
TGTTGTATTGAAACGTTAGGAGATACTTACTCCTTTTATTTAGATGTAGGTTGAACCAAAACAAGTGTTGTATTGAAACAACTCTTCTTTATTAAAGTCCATAGCGTCTTTTGGTTGAACCAAAACAAGTGTTGTATTGAAACGCTACAAAAGCTTATATGGAAAATACATTGCAAAATAGTTGAACCAAAACAAGTGTTGTATTGAAACGCTAACCCACTTGACACAAAACAATATTCTCCTGTCGTTGAACCAAAACAAGTGTTGTATTGAAACGGCGGGAGCGGCGACAAGGCTTTGTGAAAAAGGGCAGTTGAACCAAAACAAGTGTTGTATTGAAACATAGCTCTCAAGGTCGTTTGAAAGATATGCGTAGCTTACAGTTGAACCAAAACAAGTGTTGTATTGAAACTAAGTCCTCATTGTTTTCTCCCACTAAAAACCCTCTGTTGAACCAAAACAAGTGTTGTATTGAAACGCATTGATTTTTACGACGCCGCTTACCGCGCCGTAAGTTGAACCAAAACAAGTGTTGTATTGAAACGCGTAAGCAGTATAATTGGCTTTGATAATGGCTATTGGTTGAACCAAAACAAGTGTTGTATTGAAACACGTGTATTGCGCCCGCATAAAAATCGCATGCGGAGGTTGAACCAAAACAAGTGTTGTATTGAAACTTAAAATCTATGTTTATAAAACCATATTCGATAGGTGTTGAACCAAAACAAGTGTTGTATTGAAACATAGTACATGGTAACTATAATACATGGTACTACTTAGTTGAACCAAAACAAGTGTTGTATTGAAACTCAACTGGGCTATCTGGTATTTCTACAGATTGTTCTGTTGAACCAAATCAAGTGTTGTATTGAAATAAAAATGACGCGAAAAAAGCAAGAGAGTTTCAAAAAGTTGAACCAAAACATGGGGTCGTATTAACACTCGCTCCTTTATTTTGCCATCGTTTGAGAGCGGATGGTTTTACAGCTCTCTTCTACCGCAAAAGCGCTCTAAATATGCTATTTGCGTATTCCCCTTGTGAGAAAATTTATAATATTTCTTTTGGATTTGGCTTCACTTGATGGCAAACCGTGTTCGCTTATAAAACGGATATCCTCTATGGAGTAAACGGCATTTGGATTATAATGTAAAATAATAGGGAGGATTTTCGGCACATCAGACCTTTTGATGACGGTAAATACGACATTCACAGAGCCAGTATTGCCCTCGGCATCCAATACCGTAACCGAATGTCCGCCCTCGCGCAGTTTTGCCGCCAACGCTTGAGAGTCTTTCTTCGTGATGATGCGCACGACAACCGTTCCTATGGCGAGTTTGCCCTCTATGAAAATGCCCAGAAAATTGCCAATGGAGTAACCCAGCGCGTAAGCAAAAAAGTTGGCTATATGCGTTAGATTTTCCATCACCTGCGTAATCGCCATAAGCCAGATGCAAATCTCAAAAAAGCCGAGAAACGGCGCTAAATATTTCATACCTTTTGAGATAAATATAATCCTCATAGTGCCGATTGTTACGTCTGTGATTCTTGCCAGACATATCAGCAGCGGGATGCCGTACAGCTTAAATGCCTCACTTTGGAATATATCTGCAAACTCCATAAACGCTCCCTTTAACTATCTGCTAAGCGACAAACCGATGCCTGCGCGCCTCGTTTTTACATTGTAGTCTATCAAACTTTCACCGTATCCGTCAAAATATTGTACATGTCCGAATACGCCGTTTTTTGCAAGCGGAAATGTCCAGTCAAACTGTACGGCATATCTGTTTTCATCAAAGTCAAAATTGTTTCGCAAAAACAGTTTGAAAAGCTGTTCTTTATATGGATATATAATCGTCAAATCCCCATATCCCATGTAGTCCAAAATATCTCTATTGTCATCGTCTTCGGCTCTTTCGGGGACGCGATACCATACGCGCGGATTGATAAATACGCCGCTGTACTGCATCACCACATCAAGATAAAGCCTGTTCCATGAGCGCGAATTTCCCTCAGGCTGTCCGTTTGACTCGTGTATGAAACCAAATTTGTAGTTTTTTATCGGGGATTTGTTGTTATACCACGGTATGCTCATGTAAACTTCAGGCAGATAATTGGTTTCGCGAAAAGGAGAAGAGTGTTTGTAAATCTGCCACCATGAACGCTGCGTGTATGCAATACTCATGCTCTCGCCAAACCCCAGAAAATTGTACAGCATATTTTTTTTAAGGCTGATTTGGAACATCGCTTCGGCATTTTGCCTCCCTTGATGCCCTATAAAATCATAAGTTATGGGCAAAAAATAGTTTGACTTGTAAGGGTCAATGTTAAAAAGCGAGCCTGAAACCTGAAAAACCGTGTTGCGCGTTTCGTTGTCGGTGTATTCGTTGAGATACATGTCAAAATACTGCTCTTTTCGCTGAATATCTGAAATAGCCTCCTCTTTCAAAGAGAGCGTCGTATTTGAAAGCGAACTTTCAAGACATGTCGTATCGTTATCTTGCGCTGATAAAAATACAATGCATAGCAAGCTTGTTAAAAAAATCGTTTTCACTTATACCTTTCATTTTTTGTCAATTATACTATTTAAAAGATAATTTTAACATGGAGCGTTTTGATTTTTCGCACATATAATCCTGCGGCATTGCACACAAAAAAGCAAGTTTATAATGTAAAAATGCCTGTATTTAATTTTGAGATAAAAAACGTACTAATAATGTGGTAATAAGCGCGATACAAAAATAATCTCTTTTTTTATCATAAAATTTGTATTGATTTTTTTGCTTGCGCGTGATTGAAACAAATCACGCGCAAAAATATCAAAAATAATTTTAACTTATCGTCAAGCTTAACCGCATTCATGCGTGTCAGTCAGGTTGAAGAGTTTTGTCAAAAAAAAGCTCTTTTTCTTTTGGTTTACTTTTTATAACTCCCGTGTCATGCAAGAAATCACTAAAAACCGTAACATCTCTAAGCTTTGTTGAAAATATCAGATTGCCACTGTTTATTATGTCGTAAATCAAATCCGCACTCTCCTTTGATTTTGCAGCTTTTAGATAGAGCGCGACAGCAGATTTTTTATTGTTATTAATCCACTCATTGGCTTCGTCAAGCGACTTTAAAAGTACGGCTACAAGCTTTGGATTTTCACTGTAAAACTTTTCTGTCGTTGAGATGAGATTGAGGACAAATCCGCCGTCAAGCACCTCGTCTGCGCTCAAAACCTTTCTGATGTTTTTGTTTTTAAGCTCCGTACTCGTAAACGGTTCTTGAGCAAAATGTGCAGTTATCTCGGATTTGTCGGAAGTTAGCGCGATAAGTGCGTCCGGGTGTTTAAGTCCTACGGTTAAGCGGTCAAATTTGTCGTAATTTTTGATGCCAAACTCCTTTGCTGCGGCTATTTGGATAAGCAGAGCTTGCGTTGAAACTTTGACTGAAGGTACAGCTATCTTGTCGCTCTCTTTAAAATCTTTAAGCGTTTTGACGTTTGGATTTGAAGTAAGCAAAACCATATTTTGGCTTGCCAAAGAGGCTACAGCCTTGACTTTACCTTTGCTTTTGTCCCAAAGTATTACAGATGGCGGAACGCCTCCGGAGATGATATCTACACTGTTTGAAAGCAGTGCGTCATTTGCGCTTGCACCGCCTCCAAAGGTTACCCATGAAACTTTAACGTCTTTAAGTCCAACTGCGAGTGCGTTTTTTTCTATGAGTTTTTGCTCTTCTATTACGATAAGCGGCAGATATACAAGTCCATACTGTTTAGCAATACGAAATTCACTCTGTTTAGCATTTAAACTAACAAAAAACACTGAAATAAAAAATGTTAAAAAAATCTTTTTCACTTTATACTCCCTCAAAATGCCTGCTGA
>JAISNG010000112.1 GCA_031276365.1 Campylobacteraceae bacterium
AGGGGAGACGGCGGGAGGCATTATACTTATCCGCTCGGGGAAAAATACAAAAGAGACCATAACCGCCATAAAAGAGAAACTCCAATCGCTAAAATCAAGTTTGCCTGAGGGCATAGAGATAGTAACCGTTTATGATAGAAGCGAATTGATAGACAGAGCCATTGACAATCTCACATCAAAACTCATGGAAGAGTTTATCGTCGTGGCGCTTGCGTGCATACTCTTTTTGTGGCATGTGCGTTCAGCGTTTGCGGCTATCATTTCGCTGCCGCTTGGAGTTTTTATCGCATTTATCATTATGTATTTTCAAGGCATAAATGCAAATATTATGTCTCTGGGCGGCATAGCCATCGCTATTGGCGCAATGGTAGATGCAGCTATAGTTATGGTAGAAAATACCCATAAAAAGTTTGAAAAATACCTGCATACAAACCCAGATAAGTCCATCAGTACGCATGAGAGATGGAGACTTGTATCGGAGGCTTCCGTTGAGGTAAGACATGCTCTGTTTATAAGTCTGCTTATCATTACTCTATCTTTTATCCCTATCTTTATGCTTGAGGGCGAAGAGGGAAGGATGTTTGCGCCTTTGGCATTTACCAAAACTTACTCTATGGCGGGAGCCGCTCTGCTTGCTGTTACGGCAATTCCTGTCTTGATGGGGTATTTGGATAAAAGGCAAAATCCCCAAAGAGAGCGAAAATCCGCTAAACAGATTTCTTATCAGGATTTACAATCCGCTTTTAAGCATCGTACTCAAATATCCCAAAACAACGATATTTATAGCTCTGTTATCTTTGACTACTATCATCATACCGCTCAAAAAGATAGGCGGAGAGTTTTTGCCTCAGATGAACGAAGGATATCTTCTATATATGCTCTCCACGCTGCCGTCCATCTCATCTTTTGAAGCTGCAAGATTGCTTCAAAACAGTGATAAGCTTATAAAAACAGTGCCTGAAGTTAAAAGTGTATTTGGTAAAGTAGGACGAGCAGAGAGCACAACAGACCCCGCGCCGATGTCCATGATAGAGACGGTTATCAAATTAAAACCGCAAAGCGAATGGCGAGAGAGTATGGATATAAATAAAATCATAAAAGAGCTTGATGAAAAGGTGCGCTTTCCAGGAGTTGCAAATCTATGGGTTTTTCCGATAAGAAGCCGTATAGATATGCTCTCAACAGGAGTTAAAAGTCCTATCGGCATTAAGATTTCGGGTACAAACTTGGAAGAGATTGATAAGGTAGCAACGCAGATTCAAGATATAAGCAAAAAAGTGGACGGCGTTACATCGGCTCTTGCCGAAAAACTGGTCGGCGGACGATATATAGATATAGATATCAAAAGAGAGCAGATAAGCAGATATGGCATGAATATAGACGATGTGCAGCTTTTTGTCTCTTTGGCGATAGGAGGGGAGATAGTAGGACAAAGCGTTGAGGGCGTGGCAAGGTATCCTATCAACATCCGTTATGCGCAAAGTTATCGCAACAGTGTTGAGACGCTGAAAAGACTGTCGATATTAACGCCGATGGGCGAACAAATTACGCTTGGAGATATTGCGGATATCAAAATAACCTCCGGTACGCCGATGCTAAAAAGCGAAAATGCCCGTCCAGCAAGTTGGGTCTATATAGACGCAAGAGGCAGAGATATGGTCTCTGTGGTCGAGGATTTGAAAACTTTGATAGGCAAAGAGATTAAAAGTGCGGGGGTTACTATCTCATACACGGGTCAATTTGAACTGTTGCAAAGGGCAAATCAAAAATTAAAACTCATGATACCTTTTACATTTGCCATCATATTTGTTTTGCTCTATATCACTTTTAAACGTTTTGGCGAAGCGCTGTTGATTATCTTTACGATACCTTTTGCGCTTATCGGAAGCTTTTGGTTTTTGTACCTGCAAGGATATAACTTCTCTGTAGCTACGGGTACTGGTTTTATAGCATTGGCGGGACTTGCGGCAGAGTTTGGAGTGGTCATGCTGATATATCTAAGACAAGCCATTGACAATCACCCAAGACTCTCGAACATAAAAGAGATGGACGAAAAAGATTTGGATGAGGCTTTGCATTGCACAGTTTTGAGAGTGCGACCAAAAGCCATGACCGTTACCGTTGTTATAGCGGGACTTTTGCCGATTTTGTTGGGACATGGAGCAGGCTCGGAGGTTATGAGCGCGATAGCGGCGCCCATGATAGGAGGCATGATAACAGCTCCTCTGCTGTCCATGTTTATCATTCCCGCCGCGTATAAATTCTTAAAAAGAGCTGAAAATTATAGAAAAAATCTAAAATAGTTATTTATTTTAGTATAATTATGACATTTTAAGGAAGCTTCCATGAGAATACTGGTAGTAGAAGATGAGATAAAACTCGGCAATTATTTAAAGCAGGGCTTGAACGAAGCCGGTTTTGTTACGGATGTGGCTGTGGACGGATTGGACGGGAAGCATTTGGCATTGACGGAAAAGTATGATTTGATAATCCTTGACATCATGCTGCCGTTTATTGACGGTCTAAAACTCATACGCACGATAAGAGATGAGAATATAGCCACGCCCATTTTGCTCTTAAGCGCGCTGGACAAAACGCAGGACAAAGTCAAAGGTCTTGACAGCGGAGCGGACGATTATCTTGCAAAGCCTTTTGATTTTGCCGAACTTTTGGCAAGAGTACGAAGTCTGCTCAGACGCAAAAATATGGATATAAAGCCTCAATGCGTTGAGATAGGCAACCTTAGCGTGGATTTGATAAAAAGAGTCGTAAGCAGAGGCGGAAAAAAGATAGATTTGACAAACAAAGAGTTTTTACTGCTCGAATTTCTGCTCTCATACGAAGGCGAAGTCGTTACAAGGTCGCTTATAGCCTCAAGTGTATGGGATATCAATTTTGACAGCGATAGAAATGTGATTGACACAATGGTAAAGCGGCTTAGAAGCAAGATAGACTGTGGCTTTGAGAAAAAGCTCATACACACTGTGCGCGGTATAGGATATATCTTGGAATTGCGATGAAAATCAAAACGTTTTTTGCTTTTCTAAATACCAAATCGCTGATTTTGCGACTGATGATTGCGGTAAGCATTACTACTGTACTGATTTTTGTCTGCTTTGGACTTTATATAGAACACACAGTCAAGGTTCATTTTGAAGAGATGGATAAATATGAGCTGGAGATTGTACTGAAATCCGCAAAAAACACCCTGCGCCATACGAATAATACATCGGCGTTTAAAACCTCCTTTGCGCCGATACTTTCGGCTCATCCGAACGTATTTATCTATCTTGAAGATAAAAGCGGCGAAATGGTTTATCTCTCGCATAGCGATGACAAGGAATTGAGCACGTTTATCGCGAAAAACAGTAACTTGCAAAATGAGGAACTTTTGACGCTGGATGATGAGCGAAACTACTACCGCATACTTGCCTCAAATGTCACAAACAGCGAACATATAGCGAAAGTAACGGCCGGAATAGATATAAACTTCCACCAACACTACATTTATCACTTCAGAACAAGCTTATGGCTCTCTACGCTGATAGCCTGTTTTGTTGCCGTTATAACATCATTCTTTGTTATATATTTTGGTTTTAGGTCTGTGAAAAATATCAGCAAAAAGATTAGAGAGATAACAACAGAACGGCTAAATACAAGGCTTGATGAGCGTTATGCTCCTAATGAACTTAAAAGCCTGATACTCTCTTTTAATAAAATGATAGAAAATATAGAAGATGTTTTTGAACGGCAGTCAAATTTTTCAGCCGATATAGCCCACGAGCTCCGCACGCCTATAAGCAGTCTTTTGGCGCAGATACAAATAACGCTTAGCCACGCAAGAGATGCCGATGAATACAAAGAGATACTCTACTCAAATCTTGAAGAGCTTGAGCGAATGTCCAAAATGGTAAACGATATGCTTTTTTTATCCGCATGCGAAAAAGAGGCAATATTAAAAGATGAGATTGACGTAGCCGAAGAGGTCGCTAAGACTGTTGAATATTTCGGTGTGCTGGCAGAAGAGAAAAATATCACGCTTTGCGTGCAGGGCGGCACTTTCAAGATACTTGGCAACAAAGATATGATAAGGCGCGCGTCAGCGAACCTCATCTCAAACGCTATACACTATGCTAAAGAGAACAGCAATGTATCGGTAACGATTTTTGAAGACAAAAAGAGCTTGCAAATCTCCAATGAAACACAAAACACCATTTCGGCGGAAAATATAGAGAGGCTTTTTGACCGCTTTTATAGAGTTCAGGGCGACAGAAACAGAAAAGAGGGCGGAAGCGGCATAGGACTTGCCATCGTAAAATCAATAGTCAAAGTCCACAAAGGTGAAATCCACGCCGCTTACAACAACGGTGTTATAACGTTTAGCGTAAGGTTTTGAGGCGGTAATTTTTTATTGCTTAAAAATATTGATGGTATCTAAAACAGGTAGCTATGCAAACGTAAACATGTAAGCATCAAAATATCTTCATGCTTTTTGTATATCAAAAGCAAATCAGGTTTTATGCGGCATTCTCTATAATCAACACAACCACCTTTTAATTCGCAGTCTTTACAGTTAGCCTCAAACGTTCGTCATTTGTCAGAGTATCTATAAATTTGTCAAAATATGCGTTTTTGCCCTGCTTATGCAAAAGTTTACAATCTTTTTTAATCTGCTTGGTGTATTTTATCTCATACTTCGTCAAGGATATCTTTTTTTGCATCTTACCAATCTTTATAACCTTGTGTAAATGCGGTTTTGGTTATCTTTTCAGCTTCTTTGACTGCCTTGAGAGTTTTGTCGTTCGGCTTTTTTATGATTTTCATATCGCTTTTAAGAACTTTCAATCTCTCTATAACTTCCAAAATCTTAAAATCAATATTTTTCAACACGATAGTCATTTTGTATCCTTTTTTGCAATTTACATAATTACAGCGCACTCTTACCGCCTATACTCACAATGAAAACTGATATCGTATAGTTCACGCGGAAGATGGAACAAAAACAGATAGGATAAAAAACATTTTTACTTTAAAAAACGTATGTTATACTTACCGCAAAATTTAAGAAAGGCTTTCATTGAACTATATCGCTATTGCTTTCGGGGCGGTTTTGGGCGCATTTTTGCGGCATACGGCTTTTAATCTTATCAAAGTAGAATCCTTTCCGTATCATACGCTTGCAGTAAATATCATCGGCTGTTTTTTTATCGGAATATTTGCGGAGTATTGCATCATAAAGGGCAATGTACCTTTGTCCGTTAGGCTCTTTTTTATCACAGGATTTTTAGGCTCATTTACGACTTTTTCATCATTTGCGCTGGATACAGGATTTTTGACAGACAAAGGAGAGTTTTTAAAGGCTTTCGTTTATATCAGCTCGTCGGTATTTTTGGGACTTGCGAGTTACTTTGCCGCAATTTATTTTATGAGAAGCTTGATTAGGTAAAACGGAGCGAAACCGCTCCGTTTTAGAGGTTATTTGACTGTAATACTATGTATGTACGAAGCGCCATCAAGCGTTTCCCAGCCATATTTAAACAAATCATCGGACTTACTACATGTCCAATCACCAGAGCTTGAACTGCAACTAAATCCCTGTCCTGACAAATAACTCGAAGATACGGCATAATCGTCATACTTATCTGATATATCGCCATTGTATAGAGTAAGCAACAGCGCTTCTTTAAGAGTTCCATCTATAGTACCAAATTCATCATCAAAAACATTATCGTTTAGTATGGAAAAATCCGACAATCCATTCGCTGCTATTGCAAGCGTAAGGATATCTGTTGTGCTGTCGTAGTGTATGCCATAATATATTTGTGTTGTCAAATCGTTGCGCAAAAACCAACCATTACCGCCTAATGTATAATTGTTTGGCGTAAGAACAGTTGCATTAAAATCATCAAATGCGCTTTGAGTAACATTGTACTGTTTGTCTTTTTCTATCATAATAATTGAAGCCGTTACGCTTGGAAAAGCGCGAAACGCACCTTCTACGTCAGAAAAAGAAATTGACGGGTTAGCAGGATTATTTTCATCTCCGCCATCGCTTCCGCCGCCTCCGCAGCCAACTAAAACAGCTCCGCAAACAAGAGTTGCCGCAAAAAGCTTAATCGTATTTTTCATAATTACTCCTTTGAGAAAATTTTATTGAATTATAGAAATACTACTATCTGACTTATCAATATCTTAAAATTATTTAGTCTGTGATTACAGTTGATGATTGATTTAAGTGTTTTATATAACGAAAGATTTATTGGATAAGGCGGAACAAAAAGTCTAAAGTGTGTTCATCTAAAAACTACAAATTGTATTCAAAGCCTTCAAAGATATATGGGTATTTCAACTCTATGTTGTGATTTAAGACGTAAGATAACGAGTAGTGGCTTTGATGTATCAAAAATCCTTCGCGCACGCCAATCAACTCTACAAGCTTATTTGCCATGTTAAAATCCAAATGTTTAACATCGTTATACTCTGTATCATAACTTGCATCTATAAATACACAATCCAAACTCTGCTCTTGCAAAAATCTAAGGCTCTCTTCTTCTATATCGGAACAATCCGTAAGATACGCCGCCGATTTATTTGGTGTTTTAATAACATATCCATGAGTTGGGCGCGTATGTACAAGCGGCACGGGCGTAAACTCCAAACCATCTACGCGCACGCTTTGAAACGGTATATTTTCTACAAACCTAAATCCATGCGGACGCTGTAAAACATCGGCAAATCCTTTGTCGTCTTTTGGGTGATAGCACGGTATCTCCTTCGCACTATGGCGCAGACGCAAAAGTCCATAAGCGTGGTCACCGTGAAAATGGGTCAAAAACTGTGCAAGCTGTTTTTTTCTCTCGCGTATTTTTATCAATTCATCACTCCCACTGTCTATAAAGATGACGCCTCCAGCAAGCTCAATATAAGCGCAGCTTGGGGAGTTAAACCTGCCCTCTTTTCTGTACATTTCACATGCAGCGCATTTGCAGTTATGTATGGGAATCCCAGCCGTATCGCTCGTGCCTACAAATTTTAACTTTATCTTATACATGTTTTACCTAAACGATATAAATATTTTAACATTTTAATTTTTCCGCCCATTCGTTATACCACTCCTCTTGTTCGACGCGGCGGCGTTCTTTGCGTTTGAGCAGGTTTTCATGTATGCTTGTAAGCTCTTCAAAACTCATAAATTTCATAATGTCAAGATTTAAACTTTGAGCGTTTTTATCGGACTCTATCAAAGAGGATATCTCAAGTAAAATCGTATCCTTTTCGTCCATGAAGCGCCTTTTGCCGATATTAACGCTATCATATCATTTTTGTCATAAAGACAAAATAACAAATCCGCGCGTATTAACGAAGCATTATTATTTTTTAGTGTAAACTTATGAATTACTTCAGTGCAAAGGACAGAATATGAGTATGTCTATCATAATGATAGAAGACGATGAAGAGTTAGCCGTTCTTCTCGCGGATTTTCTAAGAAAATACGACCTTGATGTTACAACATTTCCAGACCCGTTTATCGGCATAAGCGCGATAAGCATCAACAAATACGACCTTTTGATACTTGACCTTTCACTTCCAGGACTTGACGGACTTGAGATTTGTAAAGAGGTACGCGAAAAGAGCGATATTCCTATCATCATCTCATCGGCAAGAAGCGATGTTGAAGACAAGATAAAAGGTCTTGAACTCGGAGCAGACGATTATCTACCCAAACCTTACGAACCAAAAGAGTTATACGCAAGAATCATGAGCGTGATAAGAAGATACCGCAAAAGCGATAAGGAGATAGCGCAAAAGAGTAATTTTGTCTTGAATGAAGACGCCAAAAACATAAGATTTAAAGGCAGTGTCCTAAAACTTACACAAGCCGAATATGAAGTCCTTTCAACGCTTATTGAGCGTATAGGCTGTGTTGTATCAAGGCGCGATTTGATACGTCTTGCACCCTCTTTGGGCGACGAGGGAGAGAGCAGAAGCCTTGATGTTCTAATCAGTAGAATCCGCACAAAAATAAGCGACAACTCCAAAAACCCAGAATTTCTACACTCCGTACGCGGCATAGGTTACAGGCTTGACAGATGAAATGGCGGCATTCACTCCAAACAAAGATAACATTTATATTTCTCACAGCAATCATCGCCGTATTTCTTATAGGCATCGGAACATATATCAAAAGCTCAAGAGAATCAGCATTTGAATCTTATCATTTGGCGGTTTCTTTGGCGGTTTCGGAGGATTCGCGCGATGAGACAAGCGGCGGCTTTCATGTAGAAAAGTTTGTAGATGAAGGTTTTTCGCCTGTTGAGGACGAACGCCAAAGGGCTGATATTTTAAAAATATACGACAGACTGCTTGCAAAGAAAAAAAGCGGCGGCGAAGGACAAAAATATTATAAAAATAGCGCTGAAAATGGAATGGGGAAGATTTTTATCGGCGAAGACGGAGTTGATTTCGGTGTAATTTATGCAGACAATGTTGTTTATCTTGTCTTAAGTCAAACGGGAAATGAGCGCATAATATTTCAAGTGCAGAAGATGAAGAAAAACTACACTTTGATGTTGGTTTTCGGGACTATTATATTTTTACTTTGCCTGCTGTATATCGCCATCATAAGAAGTATCAGACCTCTTAGAATGCTGCGCGAAAAGATAAAAGATTTTGCTAAAGGCAACGATGAGATAGAGATTAAGATGCATGGCGGCGACGAGATAGCCAAAGTTATAAACGAATTTAACGCCGCGGTCAAAAAGATACGCGCTTTCAGGCAGGCGCGGCAGCTGTTTTTGCGAAATATTATGCATGAGTTTAAAACGCCTATCATGCAGGGCAAACTCTCTTTGGAGATGCTCGAACCAAGCGCTTACAAAAATTCGCTGGAAAAGGTTTTTGTACGGCAGGAAAATCTTTTAAATAGATTTATTAGTATAGAAAAACTCGGTGCAGGCGAATTGAACCTTGATATTCATACTTACAATCTGCGCGATATCATAGACTGTTCGCTTGATATCATAGGCGAACGCTCTGCAAATATAAACGTCAAAATAGAGGACAAAAAGGTAAAGGCAGATTTTGACATGCTAGCAACCGCCATAAAAAATCTCCTTGACAACGCGCTTTTGTACAGTGCGGACAAAAAAGCCTCCATCAAAGCAAACGGCGATGCAATCACCATCTCAAACATCGGAAAGCCTCTTGAGTTTTCGCTTGAAGAGTACAAAAAACCGTTTTTCATGCAAGGAGCAAAGCAAAAAGAGTCGCGCGGACTTGGATTTGGGCTGTTTATCTCGCTAAATATTTTTGATTTGCACGGCATGACAACACAATATATATATGATAACGGAAAGAGCATTTTTGTATTGAGATTTTAAGTGCATAGTTAAAAACGGACTTACTGTATTTTTGCAACTATTATTATAATTTTAGATACATGTAAAGAGCAAAATGTCTTCGGGCGTGCTTCTTTTGCCTTCTTCGTCATATCCGCGACCGAATGTGAGTGAGTACATATCGTGAGGGAATGCAGGAATGTCAACCTCTTCCGTCATACCAAATACAGGCGGGTATCTATAACGACTTTTACAAACATGAAAACGTTTATAATTAAAGATTCATGTTTTGGAGTTTGTCTTTTTGCTTTCTCTCATAGTTTTACTTGCTGCGGGTGAATTAACAAAAAGATGGAAAAATGAAAGTTTTTTATTTTCTCTTCATGGTTTTATTTTTTAAACTATCTCCAATTTGGATTCCCGCATTCCTCACGATGACGACTATCGTTGTATTGTTCGCGCGGGAATAACGGAAGAAGTAAATACTTGCATATATGCTCTTGCTTGTCGTATCATTTTCGTTAGGAATGACGAAGAGGAATACAAGAATGGAACGTAATATTTTTATCTTTCATGATAGAAGAGGTGTGGTTTTACTTGTAGTTTGGTTGCGGGAGTGAGGGGAAAAGCAAATGTTTATTTGCTTTCATGTATGCGTTCATTTGTTTGAAAAATGCGCGTTTATATACTCTTTTCTCACAAAATGTTGCAGGAACAACGGAAAAAAGGCGATTATTTACTTTTTTAACAAACTTACGCAATTATTCCGCTTCCGACAACATATTCGCCCTGATAAAATACCGCAAGCTGACCTGAAGCTATCGCGCTCGCGCTCTCATCCATAACAACGCGGGCGGTTTTGTCGGCGCTGTCTATGAGGATTTTACATTTTAGTTTCGGGCTTCTATATCTTATCTTAACGGAGGCTTCAAGCTCGTTTTTGTCTGTGAACATATTCAGCGATTTGACGCTAAACTCTTTTGATTCGAGGTCTTCTTTACCGCCAACAACGATTTGGTTTTTTTCTGGGATTATGGAAATTACGTAGTGCGGGTCATGCGCGCCTCTTATCTCAAAACCTCTCCTTTTGCCGATTGTGTAATGCATGTATCCCTGATGAGTTCCGATAATTTCGCCCTTTGTGTTTAGTACGTCGCCCTGCCTGTGCACATTCATGTGTTCTTGTAAAACTTCAATGTATGTATTTTGCACGAAACATATCTCGCTACTCTCTTTTTGCGTAGAAAAGTCCTCAAGTTCGGGGATACCAAGCGCAAATGCCTTTATATCTTTTTTATATTTTTCACCAAGCGGGAAAATCATATATGCCAATGCATCGGATGAAACTTGAGCCAAAAAATAGCTCTGGTCTTTGCTCTTATCAACGGCTTCATGTATAAGTCCCTCTTTTATCCGCACATAATGCCCAGTTGCCAGCTTGTCCATATCAAGACTTTTGGCAAAATCAAGCAGCGCGCCGAATTTTATATATTTATTGCAAAACACGCATGGATTTGGCGTTATACCCTCTTCATAAGCTTTTACAAACGGATTGTAAACTATCTTGTCAAACTCTTTGCTAAGGTCTAAAACATGGTATTTTATGCCCAAAAATTCAGCCGCTCTTTTTACCATGCCTATATTTCTTGTGTGTTTTTTGTCATCACAATGCAAACGTAGATAACAGCCCTCGACGTGATGTCCCTCTTGTTTTAGCAGATATGCCGTAGTTGTAGAGTCAACACCCCCACTCATCGCAACCAAAATCTTTGCCATCTCTTTACTCCTCTTTTGTAAAGTTTTTAAACTGCTCTTTTATGAGATTGTATCTTTTGCTCTTTTCAAGTCCTAATTCGCGCATCAGTTCAAGATATGCTGCAACATAGCTTTTTATACCCTCATTTATCTGCTCCAAATCATCGCTTATCTGCCAGATATCAGCCTCGTCTGCCTCAATGGTTTTATGTTTAACAAGAGTTGTTTTCACAAACTCAACCAAAGGCGTCCAAAACTCGCTCCCGTAAAGATAGATTTTCATCGGAAGTATCTTTCTTGTGAGAATAAGCGTCGTTACATCGCAAAGCTCGTCCAGTGTACCAAATCCGCCCGGAAACGCTATACATGCAACCGCATTTCTGATGAGCATATTTTTTCGTATGGCGAAATTTTCAAGCGTTATGGATTTTGTCGTAAATGGATTTGTTTCCTGCTCAAATGGTAAAAAGAGGTTAAATCCCAAACTCTCACCGTTTTTGCCTGCAAACGCTCCTCTGTTCGCCGCTTCCATGATGCCGTATGAACCGCCAGAAGTTATATGAAAACCTTCATGCGATAACAATTGCGCCATTTGAACGGCTTTTTGATAATAGACGCTATCCTCTTTAAGCCGCGCACTGCCGAATATCGCAACTGCCGCGCCAATACCCTCTAAAAGCCCAAAACCCTTGTCGCAGTCCTCCTTGAAGCTTTTCAGCGCCTCTTTATCGGTTTTTTTAATATCACTGCTGTACTCTTTAATTTTCACTATTTTTCCTTATATCATAGTTAAAGGTAACAAAACCGATAATCTTTCTTGCCATTTTGGATGCGGAATGATAATATCTTTTTGCATAAATTTTGCTGTATCAAAAAAAATAATATCCAAATCAAGCGTTCTGGGCGCATTTTTGAAACTTCTTACGCGTCCGAAAATCTTTTCGGCATGCAGTAAAAATTTAAGCAGTTTTTGCACGCTGAGCGAAGTTTGAACCACCATGACAGCATTAAAAAAATCGTTTTGTTCAAGATATCCGAATGCAGGATTTTGTAAAATCGGCGAGGTTTTGCTCACATGTAAAAGCGAACAGGACGCAAAGTATCTAAAAAGCGCGACAAATCTCTTTTTGACATCTCCGACATTGCCGCCAATGCCGATAAGTGCGGTGTGTTTAAATTCGCCCTCAGCCAATTTGGAAGCAGGAAAAAACCTTGTTTTGTGCCATTTTAAAGCCTGTTCATTTTCACCGATAAAGGCTTTGGCATGAAAAAACCGTGCGTTTTTCTCTTTTTTTATGCAAAGAGAAAATCGCTCTTCCTTAGCCGTTCTCATGCAAAACTTTGACTTTGCCCTCGGTTATCGCCGCCATATCCTCTATGCGGACGCCGAATGCGTTGGGCAGATAGATTCCAGGCTCTACGGTAAACACCATACCCTCTTGGATAAGAGCGGCGCTGCGCGGTGAAATAACGGGCAGTTCGTGTATATCAAGCCCTACGCCATGTCCTGTTGAGTGAATGAAATATTTACCAAATCCCGCTTTTTCTATCACATCGCGTGCGGCTTTGTCTATATCACTGGCTTTTACGCCTATTTTAATGGTTTTTATAGCCGCTTCCTGTGCTTTTAAAACCGTATCGTAAATCTTTTGCCTAAATGCGTCTTTGAACTTTTGTGTTCCTTTGTCGTCAAACGCCGCACTTTTTTGGGCTTCTATCGTGCGCGTCCTGTCCGAACAGTAGCGGCGGTATTTTACGCCTGCATCTAAAAGCAGCAAATCGCCTTTTTTAAGTGTCTTACTGCTTGGCAGAGAGTGCGGTTTGGCAGCGTTTTCATTTATCGCGCAAATCGGCGAAAAGCTGAGCTTGTTTTTACCGCCGTCCCTCATGGCATTTTGCGCTTCATAATGCAGCTCCTGCTCGCTCTTACCAAAACCGCGCTCTTGTATGATTTGCGCGAAACGTCTAAACGCCTCCTGCCCTTTAAGCGCGGCAATTTCTATAATCTTCAACTCTTCGGGAGTTTTTACCATGCGTTTGATTTGAGAAAAATTTTTTTGCGCTCTGAAATTGACATTCAGGTTTTTTGACAATGCGTCAAATCTTGCTACGCTAAACTCCAAAGGGTCAAAAATGATATTTTTAAGGCGCGCTTTTTTGATGATGGCGCGCGCTTTTTTTACCAAATCTCTGTTTGCGTCGATAACCTGCGCATTTTTGATAATCTGGACAGCTTCCGTGATATATCTGCCGTCCGTCAAAAAGTATGCTTCGTCGGTACTTATGCGCAAAAAGAGGGCATTGTCGCACGAAAAGGCGCACTCATAGTAGAGCGCATTTTCGTTTTGGAGTATATACGCGCTCAAACTATTTTTTCTCGCTCTCCGATTTTCTTTTGATGGCTTCAAATTCTGCTAAAATTTGCATTAATGCTACCAAAGCCAAATGGTACCCAAAAGGTCCGAAACCGCTGATTTGTCCTGAACATACAGGTGCTATCAAGCTTTTTTGGCGAAACTCTTCACGGCGGTAGATATTGCTGATGTGAACTTCAATGACAGGGATATTAAGCGCGCTTATCGCATCTCTTATCGCAACAGATGTGTGCGTATATGCGGCGGGATTTATGATAACGCCGTTCGCGTCTCCCAAGCACTCTTGAAGTCTGTCGATTATCTCGCCCTCAAAGTTTGATTGAAAAAACTCAATATTTATGTTATTTTGTTTCGCCACATTTTCCATTTGAGCGTGAATATCGTCAAGCTTCATGCCGCCGTAAATGTTCTGCTCCCTGTGTCCCAACATGTTTAAGTTCGGTCCTTGGATAACAACTATTTTCATCTGATTTGCCTTTCTTTGATTTTTAAAAGGAAGTATTGTATCACTATTTTGCATAAGAAAAATTTACGCTACAATTTCTTTTTTAAAAGGATATTTATGAGAGTGCTTTTGAGCGATTTTGTGCTTGTGTGCAACGATGAGTTTGATATTATAAAAGACGGCGGCGTCTGCTTTGACGAAAAGATTTTGGAAATTGGAAACTCTGACGTTTTGCTGGCAAAGTATAAAAATGCCGAAGTTGAAAAGCTTCCTAAAAATTCCGTTTTGATGCCCGGACTTGTAAATGCGCATGTTCATCTTGAATTCGGCGCAAATGTCGCAACGCTTAAATACGGCGACTTCATGGAGTGGCTTAAAAGCGTCATCTCTTCGCGTGAAGAGCTTAGCGGCAAATGCACCGAAGCGGTGATAAGCGCATCGCTGGAAAAAATGCTAAAAGATGGAGTTACAACCATCGGCGCAGTGAGCAGCTTTGGGCTTGATATGAAAGCATGCATAAAAACACCGCTGAATACAGTCTATTTTGTTGAAGCTATAGGTTCAAATCCTGCCGCGATTGATGCACTCTTTGCCGATTTTAAGAGTAGGTATTATGAGGCAAAAGAGGCTAAAACTAACTCTTTTACTCCCGCCGTATCTGTTCATTCGCCCTACTCAACACATCCGATTTTAGCGCGACGCGTGCTTGATATCGCAAAAAATGACGGCGCGGCTGTATCGGCTCACTTTATGGAGTCAGCACATGAGCGCAAATGGCTTGACAGCGCAAGCGGCGCAATGGGTGAATTTATGAAAAATTTCAATCCTCGTGCAAAGCCGATGACAACAGCAATAGAGTTTTTGGAGCTTTTTCGGGACGTAAAAACACTTTTTATACACGCCGTTTGGGCAAGAGATGACGAACTTAAACTGATAAGCGGGCAAAAAAATGCCGTTGTTCACTGTCCGCGCTCAAATGCACTTTTGGGAACGGGGGCTTTGGATATCAAAAGAGCGCAAAAAGCTCTTGTGCCTTTGACGCTCGGCACGGACGGACTTAGCTCAAATATAAATCTTAATTTGTGGGATGAGATGAGAGCCGCGCTGTTTACGCATCAGACTTTTGCACTTGGCGGCTTGGCTGTTTTGCTATTAAAAGCGGCTACCTGCGAGGGTGCAAAGGCGCTTGGCTTAAATAAAGGCGTTCTTGAGAGCGGATTTGATGCGGATATTATCGCTTTGGAACTTGCGGAAGTTCCGTGTGATATTTCGGATATTGCACTTCATACGATTTTGCAGACAAAAACCGCACGCCGTATCTTTATCAGCGGCAAAGAGATACAAAACAGATAATATTGCATTGTTGCATAAAAGCCAAAAGTTAGAAAAATAGTTTTATAATTGCGCTTATCAAAATGCGAAAGGAGAGAGTATGAGCGGTATTTATACATGTTTGATTGATACTCCGCTTGGACAAATGCGCGCGTCCGCCAAAAATGAGGCTCTTACGGGGCTTTGGTTTGAGGGGCAAAAATACTATCCAAATACAAAAGAGTGGATAGAAGCGGATGAACATAAGATTTTTATGGTTCTAAAAGTCTGGCTTGAGGGATATTTCGCCGGCAAAAAAAGAAATCATGACTTTCCGTTATCTCCAGAAGGAACGCCTTTTCAGTTGAAAGTCTGGAATACTTTGGGTAAAATTGAATACGCCAAAAATACAACTTATGGCAAAATAGCTATGTCAATAGCGCACGATACAATGCTTAGAGTCTCTGCCAGAGCCGTTGGAGGCGCGATAAGACGCAATCCCATCTCAATACTTATCCCATGCCACAGAGTTATAGGCGTAAATCAAAGCCTAACAGGATACGCGGGCGGCATTGATAAAAAGCAGTTTTTGCTTGAACTTGAGAGCAAATATAAAAACTAAACTTCACATTTTAAATTTTTTAGCAAAAAATTAATACGTATTTGCGTTAAAACATGTAAATACCAATAGTTTTAATTTGTATAACCTCATCATGTAAAAAATACAATCCATAAAAGTCGTCGTTTTGTAACTTTTTCGTAGCGCTTTGGCAATAATTTTTGTGCAAAATTTCTCACAAAATTTTAGCGTAGGAGTATTGCAATGCTAAAGAGAGTTATTTTGTGTGCGGGAATTATTTCAAGCGTTTTTGGCGCGGACGAGTATCCGTCTATTTTGGCAGGACATGCCTTGCTTGATGCAAAATCTTTTATCAAAGCGCCAAACGACGCAGATGAGAGTTTAAAAACAAGCGGAAAATTCACAACACTGAAAAGAATAGAGAAGTTATCATCCGTAGAGGGTTTCTCAAGTGTGCGTCCGACGGGTATATTTTTGCCTTTTAGCGGACAGCCGCTTCAAGGACATTCGGGTATAAAATATCTAAAAGACGGTACTTTATGGCTTTTGACAGACAACGGAGCTGGTTCAAAGATTAATTCACCAGATTTTATGCTCTATCTAAACCACTACAAAGTGGATTTTAAAAGCGGAGAGTTTCAACTGTTAAAAAGCGTTTTTTTGCATGATGAAGATAAAAAAGTCCCATTTCACATAGTAAATGAAGGAAGCAAAAAGCGTTATTTGACGGGAGCGGATTTTGATACCGAGAGTTTTCAGATAATAGATAATCACTTTTGGATTGGCGACGAATTCGGACCATATCTCATAAAAGCCGATATGAACGGCAAAGTGGTGGCTTTATTTGAGACGTTTGTAAATGAAAAAACCGTTCGTTCTCCTGATAATTACGCTGTCGCTTTGCCAGATTCTCCGGAAAAATCCGTAACTTTTGAAGTCAAACGTTCAAAAGGTTTTGAAGGTATGGCATCGTCAATTGACGGCAACAGACTCTATCCTATGCTTGAGGGCGCGCTTTATGACGCAAAAGAGAAAACCTTTGAAAATAACGGTGGCAGCGAGTATCTTCGCATTTTAGAATTTGATGTGAAAAAAGGCAAATGGACGGGTCGTTTTTGGAAATATCCGCTTGAGAAAAACGGCAATGCTATTGGAGATTTTAATATGATAAGTAAAACCAAAGGTCTAATCATAGAGCGCGACAATGGTGAAGGCGTCAGCGAAAAGGCATGCAAAAGCGGGCAAAATCCAAAAGAGTGCTTTGATAATCTGCCCTCTTTTAAGCGCGTTTATTTGATTGAGTTAAATGATGCAAATGCAAACGGCAATGTGCGAAAAATCGCCCATATAGACCTGCTTAACATCAAAGACCCGCAAAATCTTTCGCGCAAACCTTTAAGCGAAGACGTTTTCAAATTTCCATTTTTTACCATTGAAAATGTGGATGTTGTGGACGAAAAACATATTATCGTGGGCAACGATAATAATCTGCCGTTTTCAAGCAGTAGAGAGCCGAACAGGGCTGACGACAATGAGTTGATATTGCTTGATGTCGGCGATTTTTTAAATGCAAAATAAAATTTTAAGGAGAAAGAAAATGAATAATTATCTGATTAAAACGGCAGTTTTTTTGGCGGCAAGCGTGTATATGAACGCAAGTACGATATATCCGATTGACAAGGCGCAGATGCTAAAAGAGGGAAGGTTTGATTTTAAGGTGGAGTTTGACAAGCAGATTAAAAGCGGTGAGTTTAAAATTTTTATCAACGGCAAGGATTACAAAGATGTATTTAAAAAAAGTGGCGAATTCATAGAAAATGAAGACGGCTTGAACGCCTCTTCTTTTGTAATAAAAGATGTTTTTATACCAAAAGAGGGAAATTATAAAGTAGAGGTAACTGCTGAGGGTAAAAAAGATGTGGTAAATTGGCATGTTTATGCGCCTGCGTCAAAGCCTAAAGCTAAAAACGTAATACTCTTCATAGGAGACGGTTTGTCGGTCGCACATCGCACGGGAGCGAGGATATTTTCAAAAGGCTTTAGCGAAGGAAAAGCAAACGGTCGCTTGAGTATTGACGATTTTCCGTATATGGCATTTATAGGCACGTCTGGTACAGATTCCATAGCTACAGACAGCGCAAACTCTATGAGCGCATACATGACAGGACACAAATCGGGCGTAAATGCGATGGGCGTTTATGTAAGCCGTGCCAAAGATTCGCTAAATCACCCGAAACAAGAGACGTTAGGAGAGCTTATACGCCGCACTTCCGATAAATCTATCGGCATTGTAAGCGATGCGGAACTTGAAGATGCTACGCCTGCCGCGGTTGTTTCTCACACAAGAAGGAGAGCTGATAAAAACGAGATTGTAGGTATGCTATATAACGTGAGGCCAGAAGTTTTATTGGGAGGCGGTTCGGCGTATTTTCTGCCTAAATCTACACTTGGCTCTAAACGCAAAGATGATACGGATTATATTGAAAAATTCAAACAGAGCGGATACGTACTGGCTACAGATGCCGCTTCGCTAAAAAGTGCAAAAAGCAAGACAGATAAACTTTTGGGGCTTTTTCATCTTGGAAATATGGACGGTGTGCTTGACAGACGGATACTTAAAAATGATGTTACGAAAAAGTTTCCAAATCAGCCCGATTTAACAGAGATGACATCTGCGGCTCTGGAGGTATTGTCAAAAAATAAAGATGGATTTTTCCTCATGGTAGAAGCTGCTTTGATAGATAAAGCTTCGCATCCGCTTGATTGGGAGAGAGCGTTTTACGATACGATAATGTTTGATAAATCCGTAGCGCTCGCCAAAGAGTTTGCAAAAACACATCCGGACACGCTAATTATCGTAACTGGCGACCACACTCACGGCATATCAATCATAGGCACGGTAGATGATAGCAAACAAGGCGACATGCGCGAAAAGGTCGGAGTTTATGCTGATGCCGGATTTACAAATTATCAGGATAAAAATGCAGACGGATATCCAGACAGCCCAAATGTTTCAAGACGCCTTGCCGTATTTTTCAACAATTTTCCAGATTATTACGAGACTTTCAAGCCAAAACTTGACGCTCAATTCGTCCCCGCCGTACAAAATGAAAAAGGCGAATATATAGCTAATGAAGCTTACAAAGGCGTTGAGGGAGCGGTATTTAGAGTGGGAAATATTCCACGCAATACCGATACAGGCGTACATTCGGTAGATGATATGATAGTGCAGGCGTATGGTCCGGGAGCAGAAGCCATAAAAGGCTATATGGATAATACAGAACTTTTTAAAGTGATTGTAGATGCAATGGCGCTTGGCAAAAGCAAAAAGTAGGCTTATGAGGCAAAGCGTCCTTGCGGCGGCTTTGTCCATTTTGTGTTTGGATTTTGCGTGCGCTCAGACTCTTACATTTGATGAGATTTATGACAGTGTAAGCGTTACGGGGCTTTCTATTTCGCAAAAGGTCAAATCTCTTTCGGGCAAAAAAGTGAGTATTGACGGTTTCATGGCGCCGCCTTTGAAAGCCAAATCAAACTTTTTTGTGCTTACAAACATGCCTATGGCTTTGTGTCCATTCTGCTCGTCCGATACCGACTGGTCGGCGGACATCATCGTCATATATCTCAAAGAGTATCAGACTTTTGT
>JAISNG010000045.1 GCA_031276365.1 Campylobacteraceae bacterium
GCCCATTTTGGAAATATATTAAATCCGCCTTTTACGATTGTTTGTTGAAATGTTAGAGTGAAGTCTGCGATGACTATTTCACTTTCACCAGGAGCTGTATTTTTAGCAAAAATGATATATCTGTTCATCCAGTCTACAGGGTCTTGTTTGGTATCTTTTACTACGCTCATGACTATTGAGTGCGGAAGCATTGGGTAGTGGCTTGATTTGGATATTTTAAAAACTCTTTCGCTTATGACGCTGCCGCTTCTTGTATTGATAAGTTTTGTATTTGCCGTAATGGAGTCGTCAAATCCTTCCGTCAATTTATAGCGAAGTACAAGGTCTGTTTTCGTATCTATGCCGTATCCTACGCGATAACTGTCGTCCCAGAGCGCAACTCCGTAAGCTTCATTTATATCATAATATGTTGTAATTTTCAAATCCGCTATTAAACGGCTGAAAATTTTATTTCTCAACATACTGCTCACACCTGAACCGCTCGCATCCTGTATTTGAATAACTGGCAGCTTGTCCATAGTTTTTACTATCTCTATGGTAGCGTCTCCAGCAGCAAAAAGAGTCGCAAAACCAAAAATAACCGCTAAAATTGTTTTTTTCATCTTTTACTCCATCTCATCTTTAAAAATTGTGTTGAATTTAAAAATTCCCTCACCCTCATAAGGCGGAAAAACTTCGTCCCTCATGTTTTCCAAAAAGTTTTTAAGTTTTTCGTTAAAATCGTTATTATATGATAAAGAGACTATAGAATAGCTAAAAGCGCCGCTGTTGTTTATGGTTATTTCAACCTGCGCTTTCATGCCCGCTGTTGTATAAATAGTTTCAGCCCATTTTTCTGATAGTATGTCCGATATTTTTCCTATAAATGGGTCAAATGTGCCTGAACTTGCGGAAGTTACACTTAAAGTACTTTGTTTTTTGAAGTTTAATTTATCAAGAAGTTTGCTTGCATTGTTTTGAGCGGCATTTTTACCGTCAAGTCTGCTCGGCTGCGAAGCAACAGCTCCGCTTTTTGTAAGTTTTTTATCGTCAATATTTGCAAAAAGGTCTTTTATTCCTTCTGTTTGTGTTTTTACCGAAGCGGGAGAAGAGTCTTTTTTGGTAACTGTAACGCTTGAAGATTTATCCTCTCCGCTCTCTTGTTTTTTTTCGACTAAAATAACATCTAAAAAGTTCTCTTTCGCCGTAAAACGCTGTAAAAAGTCAGGCGAACTGCCGTACATGTATGACAAGGTTGCAAACATAAACGCGTAAATGGCAAGCGAGATGTAAAAACCGATAAGATAAAATCGTCTCTCCGCACTCATCAGCCGTTTGTTTCCAGCGCGACTTTGAGAAAGCCTGCATTTTTGACAGCTTTCATCACATACATGACGTCGTTATATAGGAGAGTTTTATCTGCTCTTATGTAAACGGTCGTTTCTTTGCTGTATTTGCTTGATAAAAGCATCATGTTGTCGGGAAAATTTTTGAGTTGAAATTTGTCTTTACCGATATAGACGATTTTATTTTTGTCTATTTTGATTTCAAGTGTCGGTATTTTAGTTACTTGAGCTGATTTTGAACCATCTGGAAGCGTGATATTTTCTTCAAATACAAGCGTTGGAGTCGTAACCATCAAAATAGCAAGCAATACAAGCATGATATCCACCAAAGGTGTAATATTCAGCTCTGGTTTTTCATCCCAATCTATTGCCATATAATGGTTGCTCTTTGGTATAATTTTGTTCGTTTGACATCAAATCAATCTGCCGTCCGATATACGCTATGACATCATAACCTTTGCGTTTTAAGATTATATGAAATGTATATGCGGGAATCGCGACAAATATACCGCCTGCCGTTGCTACCAAAGCCTCGCTGATTGCAGGAGCTATGATGTTAAGACTTGCGTTTGTGCTTTGTCCCAATTTTCCAAATGTCTGTAAAATTGATACTACAGTGCCGAAAAGTCCGATAAACGGCGATGTTGAAGCGATGATAGAGAGCCATGAAAGTCCTGTAGTTACGCTTTTTTCGGCTACATTTTTACATACATTTAAAAAAGAGGCGGCATATTTTTGTGATGCGCATTTTGATAAAATAGAGCTGCTTTTTGGCGTTTTTGCTCCAAGCAGCATCTTTTCAAGAGAGTCCTGTTCTCTCTCTCTCCATGCAGAAAGATAGAGGCTTCTTGATATAAAAATCGTAAAAGTAAGTATAAAATAAAAGGAAAGCCACCCCAAAACAAACCAAGTTATGGGGTGACTGTTTATTAAATATGTGAGTATTGCGCCCATATATCAGTATGCCTTTTTTGACACAGAATCCACTTTAGCCATGGCAAGCGCTACATTTGAATCGCTCATGCTTTGGATTAGCTTTTTTGCCTTTTCTAAAGATGCGGCGATTTCACTCTCGCTATCTCCGCTGATAGCTACTGCTCCATCAGCCAAAACAGTAATTTTTGTCTCCTCAACTTTAACAAATCCCCAGTTTATCGCTATAGCCTCTTTTTTGCCGCTTTCAAGCTCTATATCTATGACGCCGACTTTTAATGACGTCAGCAATGCGGCGTGGTTCGGCAAAACACCAAACTCGCCTTCGCTTCCAGGGAATGTTACGGATTTTGCATTACCTGAAAAGATAAGACCTTCAGGAGTAACAATCTCTAACTTTGTTGTATTCATAATAAAACCTTTTAGGCTTGAGCTTTTAATTTCTCAGCTTTCGCTACAGCTTCATCGATATTGCCTACCATATAAAATGCGTTCTCAGGCAGGTCGTCATATTTTCCTTCTATAATGCCTTTAAAACCGGCGATAGACTCTTCAAGAGATACGTATTTGCCAGCGCTTCCTGTAAATACTTCGGCTACGAAAAATGGCTGAGATAAAAATCTCTCTATCTTTCTTGCGCGGTCAACGACGAGTTTATCCTCTTCGCTAAGCTCAT
>JAISNG010000149.1 GCA_031276365.1 Campylobacteraceae bacterium
GCTCACAAAACTCGGTAAGGAGAAATTTGCCCACAAAGCTTATGAGGCTACCTTGAAGCCTGTTTACGGCGATACGGTTGATCCTAAAGATTTGATAGTTGAAGGCGGCGTGTTGTAATCAGCCTTTATTTTTCGGCTCTCTTTTTTGAATTTTTAAAAAAAGAGAGCTTGAAAACGCAAAATTCATACGGCGTCTTATGATATTTTCGCGTGTTAAAAAAAGAGCAGTAAAACAAAAAATACAGCCGCTTTTAAAATCCATGCAATGGGGCTTAACTATAAATGCCTTGCATATTTATAAACATTTTATTTTATGCAATATTCAAGGCTTCATTCATATCAGCCTCGCCGTAAAAACAGCAAACACAAGCGGAGAAATGCTGCAAATATAAATTTTAAGCAATTTTTTATTGCTATTTTTGCATTTATTGGAAATAATTACGAAATCAAAAAAGAGTATCATAAAACTCAAAAAGGTCAATTATGGAAAAAAAGACAAAGATTTTAGCTACAGTAGGACCATCAAGCGATTCTATTGATATATTGGAAGGATTAATAAAAGCTGGTGTTAACGTATTTCGTCTCAACTTCAGCCACGGTTCGCACGAATATCACTCGCAGACTTTCAATAATATCAAGGAAGCTGAAAAAAGAGTTGGAAAGAGAGTCGGGGTTTTGCAGGATTTGTGCGGTCCGAAGATAAGAGTCGGAAAATTAAAACATGATTTTGAACTAAAACAAGACGATTTGATAGAGATTTACGCAAAGTCTATAGAGGGTGAAAAAATAGGCGAAAGACGCTATAAACTCAGCATAAATCAACCGCAAATCTTAAGCCTTTTGAAAACAGGGGAGCTTATCTATCTGTATGACGGCAACATTCAAACAAAAGTAGTTGAGACAAACGACGATTTTATCACTGCGCAGGTGCATAATTTCGGCAAACTCTCATCTAATAAAGGCGTAAATTTTCCAAATACAAAAATCAATATAGAGGTCATTACACAAAAAGACAAAAACGATTTAGCTTGGGGCGTAAAACATCAGGTGGACTTTATAGCTATATCGTTTGTGCAGAGAAAAGAGGATATCTTATATGCCAAAGAACTTTTGAGGCAAGAGGGCGGCAGTGCGCATATTTTTGCAAAAATAGAAAAATTCGACGCGGTTGAAAATATAGACGAGATATTGGAAGCAAGCGACGGTTTGATGGTAGCGCGCGGAGATTTGGGCATAGAAGTGCCTTATTATAAAGTGCCAAGCATTCAAAAAAGCATCATCAAGAAAGCCAACGCCGCTTCAAAACCGATAATAACAGCGACGCAAATGCTTCTATCTATGACCGAAAAAGAGACTGCAACGCGCGCGGAGATAAGCGATGTAGCAAATGCGGTGCTTGACGGAACGGATGCTGTGATGCTTTCTGAAGAGAGCGCTATCGGCAAAAATCCTATTCACGTTGTGCAGACGATGTCAAACACTATAAAAGAGACGGAAAAGATTTATAATTACAACAAATTTTCAAACGTTGCATTTTTTGACGAAACCGACGTGATAGCCTCATCAACAGGAATGCTGGCTCAAAGGCTTGACGTCAAGGCTTTGATATCCATCACAGGCTCTGGCAAATCGGCAAAAAAGATGGCGCGATACAGGATAAAAAATGATATTTACGCAGTATGCCACGATGAAAGAGTAGCACGTTCGCTTACCATCGCATGGGGAATCGAACCGATACTTGTCATAGAAAAATCAACCCTAAACGGAATGCTTGCAAGTACATTTAAAAACGCTCTTGAAGCAGGCTGGATTGACAGGGAACACACGTATATATTGACAGCCGGCTATCCTGCAGGAGTTGAGGGAAGCACAAACTTTATCAGAATCGTAAAGAAAAACGAGATAGATTATCTGGCAACTTTGGAGGCTTAGAGCAAATTTTTGTCCATGAAAATTAATTTTATCCAAAGTTATGATAAGATACAAAAATATTTTCAAAAACAAGGGGTATAAAATGAAAAGATTTTCATATATTTTGTGCATTTTTGCGGCGCTGCTGCTATTTTCAGGATGCGCCGACAAATTCGCAGCACGTACTCAAAGCGCAAAACAGTTTAGATATTACGGCTTAAATAATTTTGAATTTTCTGAATTTTACACAGTAAGCAAATATCATACGCCATCTCAAGTCAGAAATCTGCTAAATGTAAAAGTGATAGAACTGCTAAATAAAAAAGGGTTTTTGACTGAGGATAAAAAAGCCAGCGCCATAGGAATAGACGCCAAATATATAAGGCGGTACATAGGCGATACATCTGAAGAGAAAAAATCCGCACTCTCCTATCCGTTTTTCTCATATACAATCAAAATTGTTGATGCCGACTTTAAAATAAAAACCATAGAGAAAAGAAATATTCCGTTCAAAGGAACAATGTCTATGAACATAAAACTCATAGCTTCGCAGCTTACGGACAAAGAGTATGAAAAAGAGTTTATAGACGCATTTGCAGATATGATAGCAAACGATATAGAAAGTCTTTTATTGAAATAGGCGGCTTTGTTTTTTGCCGCATGCGAGGAGGAGTTTATGCGTTATCATAACTTTACGGAATTTGCGTTGGATAAAATATTTCAGTTTATAGAGCCTGTGCCCGTTTTGTTTCTTACAACTCAACATAAACAAAAAACAAATATCATAACACTTAGCTATAGTACGCTTTTTGACTTTACTCCGCAAATTGGATGTGCTTTGAGTCCCGGAGATTACGCATTTAAAATGCTTAAAATTACAAAAGAGTGCGTTTTGGGCGTGCCTGCTGTGGATATTATCGAAAAAGTCGTGCAAAGCGGTAACTGTTTGGGTGAAGATACGGATAAATTCAAAATATTCAATCTAACTCCTTTAAGCGCCAAGACGGTAAAAGCGCCTTTGATTAAAGAGTGTTTGGTCAATATAGAGTGCAAAGTTACCGATATAGCAGACAAATGCGGGCTTTTCGTCTGGACAGCGTAAAGGTATGGTTTGACGAAAACAAAGTCTAAAAACGCGCTTTTCATGCAAGCGGCGGCGGCACATTTGTAATTGGTAGAGAAACAAAAAATCTTAAATATTTAACAATAAAATGGCAAATATTCATCTAAAGGAGCAGCGATGACTTTTGAAACAATAGAAAAGATAGCCTCAAAACAGCAATGCGCAGTAAAAGAGTATAAGCCGAGCTGGGATTCTACGCTATTTTGGATAGGAAACAGGATATTTTTACTCATTATGCATGATGACAAAACGCCCATGATGAACTTCAAAAATGACCCATTTGTCAATATCCACCTGAGAGAAACATACAGTGAAATCACCGCCGCTTATCATATGAACAAAAAACACTGGAATACGCTCTACTACAAAAATTCAAACATGGATATAGGATTTTTGGAGCAGTTGATATATGAATCCTACGAGATAGTTTTTAACTCTCTAACAAAAAAAATCAAAAGTGTAATTTTATCTGCTTAATCCCAGCTGTTTGGCTTTTCGAACTCTCTTGTGTTATTTTCATACATAATGCCGCACTTAAATGGCGTGTACCAAGCACTTTTGAAACTCTCTTGCGTTATTTTCACGATTTCACTGTTGCTATAACTGTCAAACTTTCTTTTTTTATTTTTATTACGTTAGTTCTGCACCTGAATGGCAACTCTATGCAGTTTCTATTCTGTTATTCCAACGCACTTTTACTTTTTATATAAAAACTATCACGACGAAAACAGGTATCCAAAAATAATTTTGCAAACATATAATATATTTATGATAAAGATTGACATTGTATCATTTTTGCTGTTATTCCCGTGCGAACAATACAATATCAGTCGTCATCGCGACACAGCCCCAAAAGCAGTTTATTTGCTTTTGGAGTTAAAGAATGCAGGTATCCACTTTTTCCGTCATTCTCGCAAAAGCAAAGAATTTTCAGCAAAACGATATTTACAAGGCAGGCTGGTATCCAAAAATATTGCAAATAGACAATATATTTATGAGAAAAATTAACGTTTTGAAGTTTATTCTTTTACTTTACTCTTATGATTTTACTTGCTTCACGTAATGAACTTTGGATACCCGTTTCTACAGGAATAATGGAGAGGATATTCGTTTGCCTTCTGTATACGTTCATTTGTTGGGAAAGCACGCGTTTATATACTCTTTTTTCACGAGATGTCGCGGACATGACGGAAAGAAACAAGAATGACAGCCTATTCCGTCGTATCCGTGAAAACGAGTGTCCAAATAAGTTTACAATCAAATGAAAGTATCTATGAGAAAGATTGTTGCTTTATCGTCTGTTTTTTATTTTCTTCCTTGATTTCTTTTTAAAATTGTTTTTAGCTTGGATTCCCGCCTGTGCGGGAATGACGGAGAATGTGCAGCTTGTCTATTTGTATTACAAAATTTTGCGAGAATGATGGAGAGATATAGGAATGGAACGTAATATTTTTATCTTTTATGATAGAAGAGGCGCGGGTTTTGCTTGCCGTTTGATTGCGGGAATAACATGATGATTTACCAAAAAGATAAATATATATGCAGGAATAACATGAAGTTAATATGCCGTGTTTTTAAGCATTTACAGCCAAATCCAATTTCAAAAATTTTAATATTCTCTGTAATGACTATTTATATAAATTTTTATAGTCTTACTAAAAACACCAAATAACATAATAATTTCATATGAAAAAATAAAATTTATCCAATTCATAGCGGTAAAACTTTTTTATAATTTGTGTATATCGGGCTATTTTTGGGGAAATACTCCTCTATCGCGCCTGCGTATCTATCAAAAGGATTTTTCTTAAAAACCAATTTCAAACGTTTTATGAATGATAAGTCGTAACTATTGAGCATGATAGAAAATGGCACTGGATAATCAGACGCGTAAAGCAATTTGTCATGAACCGCTTCGTATCGGCTCAAATGCCTCAAAACCTTTGCGCGCATTGGTGTTAAAAGCGCTGAGATATCGGCATATAGATTGTCGTGGGTTTTCAGCATATCCAAAAGCGTAAAATACTCCTGCGGAAAGTATTTGTGGTTGCGCAAAAACGCCCTTAATATCCTTGTCGGCTCATAACTTAACGCCATGTGCGCCACTATGACTTTCACGCCTATTTTTAACGCTAAATCAATCATACTTAAACTCTCATACGCCCTATTTGAGGGTAGAGAGCTTTCGCTTCCTATGTGAAAGATTACGGGCAAATTTCTATCTCTTAGTTTTTCATAATAAGGAATAAATTTATTATCATTTGTATTTATCTCCCAATAATTTTGCATAAATTTCGCGCCTTTAAAACCGATATCAGCGTATTTGTCTATGAGCTCTGCCGCATTCGCTTTCAATGGATTTATAGAAAAAAATGGGATGATGATGTCTGGATGTTTTTCGTAGATGAGCGCCACATCATCATTTGACGCGCACACGGTAGTATCTTTGTGCAGGATATTTCCACTCTTATCTATCTTATCATCAATCCCAAAAAGCACTATCTTTTCAATGGATTTTGAGTTTTGCACCGCATTAATAAGGGCTTGCGTATATGCCTCATAAGAGTTTTTTAAAAGTTTTCGCGGAGTAGAGCCAAGACGGCGCGCAAAAAATGCTATCGCGAGTTTGTCGTAAAAGCGATTAAATTTGACTTCACTGCTTAAAAGATGTACATGAGTATCTACTGTTTTCAAAATTCACTCCTTGTTGATAATCATTAACCTAAAATGCCGCAAATACCCTAACAGCTTGTTTTGCAAAACATTTGTTTAAATTTAACGTATATTGTAAAGAAATCCGAAAACAAAATCAAGAGCAAATTAGTAAATTTTATCCATTTTACATCGTTTTGGTCTTTTTGTGGCGTATGATTTTTATTTTTTGGATACCCGTACTCCTCATGATGATATTCCTGTAAAAGGCTATCACTCACGTGGAAATGACGAAGGGCAAATGTTAGTTTACTTTAATATATACTTTGCTTACCGTTTGCTTGTCGTTTGATTACGGGAATGACAACCTCTTTCATCATATCAAAACACCGTTTATTCCATCATACCCGCGTAGACGAGTATCCAAAAGTAAAATCAAATATAAAATTAAAGAAAAAAATAAATTGCAATAATTATAAAAATGGCAAATGATTTTTAAAATTTATCCTTTTTCTTTAGATTTCCGTATTCGCGGAAATGACAAAAAATGACATATATGAACAACAGAATAGTTTAATTTTTGCATCCTCTTGTGATTATGCGCCCTTCTTTGTCGTTTAATCGCAAACGTCGAATGTGCAGCTATTTGACGACAGCGGCATCCCAAATCTACACCTCATCTTCGCTGTATATTTTCCTCTGGCACATCAGTTTTTGATTGAAAGCAGGCAATAACAGCAGCATCTCGTCTGCGCTTATGCCCTGTTCACTGCCCATCAAGACTATCCTCTCAACGGTATTTTCAAGCTCTCTTACATTGCCAGGCCATGAGTATTGACACAAAATATCCATAGCTTCATCGGTTATGACAATCTTCTTTTTGTGGTTGTTCATGGATTTTTTAAGGAAAAAATTCACCAAAAGCGCGATATCATCACCGCGTTCCCTAAGAGGCGGCAAATCTATCGGTATCACATTTAAACGATAGTATAAATCTTCCCTGAAAAGCCCCTTTTCTACCATGTTTTCAAGGTTTCTGTTGGTAGCGGCAATAAGCCTCACGTTTACCTTTATCGTTTTGCTTCCGCCAACTCTCTCAAACTCCCTCTCCTGCAAAACCCTCAAAAGTTTTACCTGCGCGGAAGCCGATATATCGCCTATTTCGTCCAAAAAAAGAGTACCGCCGTCCGCCAACTCAAAACGCCCCTTTCTCATCTCTTTTGCATCTGTAAACGCCCCTCTTTCATGTCCGAAAAGTTCGCTTTCAATAAGCGTATCGGTAATCGCAGCACAATTAAGCTTCACAAAAGGCTCATCTTTTCTTTTGCTTCTCTTGTGTATCGCAGCGGCTACAAGCTCTTTGCCCGTGCCCGTTTCGCCTCTTATCAAAACCGTAACATTGCTCTCACAGATACGCTCAACGACGTTATACACAGATTTCATCTTGGGACTTTCGCCAATGATATCGCCGAAGTTATGTACTTTGGAGTCCCACTCCATCTTATAATAAAGCTTAAGCTCCTTTAGCCGCTCCTTCTCTTTTGTAATGATATCATGCGACTCTATAGCTTGCGCGAAGATAGAGTTTATCACTGTCAAAACGCGCACAATGGAGTTAAAATCGTTCGGCGTTATGCTGGTGGTATTCGCGCCCAAAACGCCGATTAGTTTTTGATTTACAAGCATCGGCACAGCTATATATGAGATGGAGTTTTTATCGCGGCTTCCTGCTTTGTTTAAAAACATGATATTGTTGTGGACATTTTCTATCACGACAGGTTCTCTGCTCTGAGCTGCAAATCCCGTAACACCCTCGCCTATCTTATACACGGAGGACTCTTTTTGAAATTTATTTAAGCTGATACAGGCATAAACGTTCAGCATATTGTCATCATTTACAGTATGAACGGTGCAGTTCTTAAGGTGGAGTTTGTTCTCTAAAATATATAAGGCTTTTTGCAAAGATGCGGCGATATCTACCGAATTTGACATGACCAAAGCTATCTCGTAGAGCATCGTAAGTTCTCTTGTATTCAGGCAATCTCCGCAGTTTAGATTATCAAATGCAAGCATCAGCACATCTCCTTTCTCTTTGTGAGAAAAATTATACGCCGATTTGCTTATAAAATAATATTAATAACTGTATGTTTTTTAATCAGACAACCTTTTGCACACTGCCTCTTTTGGTAATTTCTTTACTCCTGGCTCTATCCACCACGTTTGACCGTTGCTAAGCACCACTTCGCCGCCCCAGTTCTCTTCAGTGTTAAACTCTATCGTTTTGATAATCTCCTCCATATCCTTTTTTGCTATGTAAAAATAGATATTGTCGCCCTCTTCTCTTAACATTACCGTCGCCATTTACACTCCTTGAAAAAATCTGCTCAAAAATCTTATCAGCCTGCCGTCTTCGTATTGCAGTTTAAAAAATCTCCCTTCAAGCTGTTTTACCAGCACATGCCGTTCCTTTTGGGCGTCCATATCTGCAAAGTCGCTCCTAAAATGCGCCCCTCTGCTCTCTTCTCTGAAAAGTGCGCTCAAAATCACCGCTTCGCTAAGCTGTAAAATATTTCTCAACTCAAGTATCGCCACAAGCTCTACATTGTTCTCCCTGCTCTTGTCCATACAATGCAATGACGCGGACTCCAAGCGCAGGTATTTGATGTAGTCCAGCGCCTCCTCAAGCTTCTCTTTGTCCCTTATGATGCCCGCTTTCAGATACATCGTCTTGCCTGCGCTTATCCTTATCGCGTTGAAATTTTTCGTAGCATCCCACTCAAATATACGTTGAACAAGGTTGATATTTTTAATAACCTTGTCATAATCAATCGGCAAAAAACTCCTGTTTTGTGAAAACTCTTTGGCTTTTTTGCCAGCAAGCTCACCAAATACCACAGCTTCAAGCAGCGAATTTCCGCCAAGCCTGTTTGCCCCATGTATGCCAAGCGCCGCACACTCCCCGCAAACAAAAAGCCCCTTTATATCAGTAGTCGTGAAGTCGGATTTGATGCCTCCCATACTGTAATGAGCAACAGGTCTAATCTCCAAAAGTTCACTTGATATATCAACGCCTGCAAGGTTAAAGGCGTTTTTGTAAAGTGACGGAACCCTTGACAAAAGCCTCTCTTTGTCTATATGTCGCATATCTATATAGACCTTTTCGCCCTTTTGTATCTCATTAAAAATCGCTCTTGATATCACATCTCTTGTGTCAAGCTCGTTGATGAAACTCTCACCTGAGCCGTTTACCAGCAAAGCGCCTTCAGCCCTTGCCGCTTCGGATATCAAAGCTCCGCTTTTTGCAAAGCCTGTCGGATGAAACTGCACAAATTCCAAATCCTCAAGCATCAAGCCGCTTCTAAGTGCTACAGCCAAAATATCACCGTTGGTATCCTGCGCATTTGTGCTGAACCCCCTATAAATCCCAGCATACCCGCCCGCGGCAAAAATCACTGCCTTTGCCAAATAGACAATCACCGAAGAATCCACCCTTTTTAAAGCGATGATGCCGCTTATACGGTTTTTTGTCTTGACTATATCCATGACAAAAACGTTTTGCAACAGCTCAATGCCCGAAAGTTTGGCTCTTTTGATGAGTGTTTGCGTGATGGCTGAGCCTGTATTGTCGCCTACAAAACACGTCCTGTTTTCACTGCTTCCGCCAAAATTCCTCTGCAAAATATTGCCATTTTCATCACTGTCAAACTTCACACCATAATCAGTTAGCTTTTTGATGATACGCGGAGCTTCCCTACACATGTAATTTACTGTTTTTCTATCTGCCAAACCTTTTGCGCTTTTTAGCGTATCGTCTATATGCTTCTCTATGCTCTCTTTGTTGTTCTCGTCAAGCACGGCATTGATTCCTCCGCTTGCAACCGCGCTGTTTGATTTTAGGATATTGCTTTTTGTTATAACGGCAACCCTGTTCATACCGTCTTTTGCCGCAAGAGCCGCCATAAGTCCCGCCGCGCCGCCGCCTACTACGATAACGTCATATATCATTTGTCAAAGCCTGTATAAAAGATTGTATCTTGATTTATCCGCCGCGTTTATATGAGCAATGTTCAAGTTATTTTTTACATGCACGGGCGTTTTTGAACTGAAAAGCGAAGTCAAAATGCCTCTTGTGGAGCGGACAAATTGTAAAGCAAGCTCCACATCGCTTTTTAAACTCATCTTTTCATCTAGCAAATATCCAACTTCAGCCTTGAAGGATTTTTTAAAAAGATGCATCTGCAAAAGCGCACAACTGCCGATAACGCCAATGCCAAGCCTGTTTGCGGCTTCCAAGAGCGTGTAATATTTCCCATCTGCCATCTTTTGATTTTTCACCGTGTAGCCTTGAGTTTTTGCTATATTAAAAGGAGATTGGATATATCTGAAACGGTGGTTTTCACCGCCAACTTCACGCGCAGCATCATAAACGTTTTGCAGATTGATATGCTCCTCGTTGCTCTCATCATGTATAAAGGCATTCCATGAGGCGATACCGTAACTTCTTATCCTGCCCTTGTTCGCCGCCTCTTCAAAAAGCGCGAAAATTTCTTTTAGCCGTTCTAAAAATCTCTTAGCCCCAAATCTTTGCAGCTGCATTTCAGGATTGTGCAAAAAGTATATATCTATGCAGTCCAAAGAGAGATTTTCAAGCGATTTATTCAAAGACGCCTCTAAAAAGAGCGGCGTCATACAGTGCTGGTCTAACTCTATGTCGTCCTCATCGGCAAATCCCCTCTTGATGATGTTGTCCGCTATCCACTCGTAAGGATTTTTTGGAAATGGAAAATCAAGCGGTATGAAACCGCCCTTTGAACATACGACAATCTCCCCGCGTCTTACTTCGCCGTTTTCAAATAAGCCGCGCAAAACTTCGCCGACCTCCCTTTCGCTCTGCTGATACCTGTAATTTATCGCTGTGTCTATGACATTTATGCCGCCGAAAATCGCCTCTCTCAAAGCTTCTTTGTAGTTAAAATCGTAATTTTCTTCTTTATATGGCTCTTTTTTAAACGTCCCAAAACCTAATTTTGAGAAATACAAATCATTATGCTTTATATAAAAATCCCTGTAGTGAGAAAATTTTTTTGCAAACCCGTAAGTCGCCTCGCCTGTCGCATACATAAAACTGCCTGATAATATTTTATAATTATCTACATGCAAGAAGTGTTCCGCATAATCAAAGATTATATTTTTCGGAATGATTTCAAACATGTTATTTTTGTGATTTAAATGATTTGTAAAAATGCAAAATCCACTTCATCGTTCACATATTCTCTTCCGTCATTCCCGCACAGGCGGGAATCCATCACATAATATAAAATAAAACCATACAGAAAAATAAAAGAGTAAAATCCAAAATATTTAATCTTTCATAATTACTTTATTTGTTTGTAAGACTTTTTGGATTCCCACTTTCACGGGAGTGACGAAAAAATTATATTTTATGTGCTTTATTGTATCTTCCTGAACAAACAATACGGCGTCAGTCGTCATCATAATATTGAAACAAAATTTAAATATAGACGTAAATTCTCCGTGGATACGACGTCAGTCGTCATAATAAGGTTGAAACATATCGCGTTTCATCTTGCATTCGTTGCTGTCAATCGCGTCAGTCGTCATCATGAGGTTAAACCAACTTATTTACTTTTTTAGTAAAAATGTGGGAATCTTTCCCTTTTGTCATTCCAGCGCGAGCGATACTGTGTTAGCGTCATCACGAGGAATGCAGCAATCCAGAACTTTTTCGTCATGCCAAAAATCAAAAATATAAACAATGTTTGTTTTTGGCAAGCAATGGCGCCCTCTTTTGCCATTGCGAGCGAAGCGCCGTAATCCAGAAAATGACATAAAATAATCCATACATATAAATAACAACTTTCCGTCATTCCCGCGTATGAACCCTATACGAAGCACATTTGCCCCCCTTTGTTATTCCCGCGTATGAACAAGACAAGGTACATGTGC
>JAISNG010000157.1 GCA_031276365.1 Campylobacteraceae bacterium
TCGGCTATTTCATAACATGAGGAAGAGTCAAATACACTGCTTGCCTTGTCGTAATACTCAATCGCCTTATTTACATCTTTTTTTTTACACCCTTGCCCCTTTATATAAAGTTCAGCCAAACCGTAGAGAGGGGTCAAGCTCGCACGCCTTTTTAAATAACTCAGAAGCCTTTTTCTCATCTTTTTTATGTCGTTTCCTATTTTATAGTCAAGCCCCGCCAAGTAACAATCCTCTGCTTCTCCGCCAATAGTGCATGTTTTTTTATAAAGCACAATTGCCTTTGCATAATCTTGCTTTATGCCATCTTCTCTGAAATAAGCGTGCTTAACTCACAACACGCTTCTGTGTAATTTGCCTCGCATGCTTTTTCGTAAAATTGGGCGGCTTTGGAATAATCGCGCTCGTCATAAGCTTTCAATCCATGTTCATAATCGCTTTTGCATCAGCAAATGTTGCGCTTACGCAAACAATGGCAATCATCACCGTTTTAACTAATATCTTCATTTAAGTCTCTTTTGAAATTTTTCGTTATTGTAACTCATCTCTTTTATCGCACGCTTCAAGGTCGCCAAAAAAACATGCCTTAGCGTAATATTCCGCCGCCTTTTTGATATCTTTTTTCACGCCTGTTCCGTTTTTGTAAAGTTCGGCGAGATTATAGCAGCCGATTGATTCGTCACCCTCGCACGCTCTTTTGTACAGCTCTATCGCCTTTTTATAATCTTGCTTTACGCCCTCTCCTTGTTCATACCAATATCCCAAATTGTTGCAGCTAAGAGGCTCGCCTAAATCGCAACCTTTTTTATACAGTTCGGTCGCCCTTGCAATATCTTTTTTTACGCCCTCGCCATCTTCGTAAGAAAATCCCAAATTGAGGCAGCCGTCAGCTTCGTTTGCATCACACGCTTTCTTGAAAAGCTCGTTTGCTTTCTCATTGCTTTGCTCCACTCCCTCGCCATTATAATAAGCGCGTCCAAGCTCGTAACAAGCCCTTGCATAACCCGCGTCGCACGCTTGCTTGTAATATTTGACGGCGTTTTTTGGATAGCCCGCTTCGTAGGCTTTTTCCGCCTGATGAAAATCCCATTCCGCCATATCTGGCTTATCCGCTTGCGCCGCAATCGCGCAAACGGCAAAAGCTGCTGCTATCGCCGTGATTTTTGCTAACATTTTCATTCAATCCCTCCTAATTGCGGCTTATCTACTCAGCCTTCACTTGCATTCGTTGTGCCTGCTTTTTATAGTATTTAAGCGCTTTATCCGCATTTTTTCCGCACCGCCTATGCTTTCTTTGTAAAATTTGGCAAGATTGTAACAGCCTCGCATGCTATAGCTTCTAAAATCTCTGCCTTCACACCCTGTTTGTAAAGTTCACGCGCTTTGTTCATATCTTGTTTGACCCCCTTTGCCAAGCTCATATAAACAACCAATATCTATGCAGACTTGACGAATAGCAACAGCAAGCTTTTGCGTAAAAATTCGCGGCTTTTTTATAGTCTTGTTTCACGTTTATACCATCTTCATAAAAGTAACCCGCAGTACGACAAGCATCCGTATCGCCCGCAGCACACTCTTTTTCGTAATGCTGCACACTTTTTGACCAACCATCTTCCGTGTCTGCAAATAGCGCAATCACACACATTATTAAAACTACTATAGCTTTAACTAATGCTTTCACTTAACTCTTCATATTTTTTAAATTACGGCTTGAATTATATCGCAATCTTTGGCGCAAACCTCATCTGCTAAAAATGCACAAATTAACCGTGAATGCGCTAAATGCTAAAAATTCTCACTCGTTATTTGGTTTTTTCTTTAAGTAAAGGGGCTGCGTTTTTGTAATCGTCAAACTCTTTTTGCAACTCATCTCTTGGAGCATCCAATACATGTTTTACATACGCCAAACTTTTTTGAAAAACCTTAAAAGCATGCTCGTTCTTAAAATACGCTTTTATGCGCTCTTCATACTCTTCTATTCCATATTTATTTCCAGCTTCAGACAAGGTTTTACTTATAGTCCCATCGTCGTGAAAATAGATACTGTAATACATTCCGCCTGTTTTATACTCTGTATATATACTGCCTGTTATCTTGAAAAGCTTGCCGTCTTTGGCGTAACGATATTCTTTTACTTCGTCATATATAGGACGACCGCCGCCTGTGTCTATATCCAGCAATTTCAGCAATGTTTTGGCGCTCATGCCTGTAATATCATAACCATTATAAGACACACGCCAGCCTGTTACGTTATGTTCTTTTAAAGTAGGATGCATATTTGCGATATTGTATTGAGTCCAACTATCTTCAATGTGAATTGCATCATGCGGCAAAACAGGAAAAACCTCTTGTATGGATTTGTTTATATATCCACAGTTGGAGATTATCGGTAAAAACTCATTGTTTTCAACGAGAACAAGTCTATAAAATACCGCCTTTTCAAAATTGATTTTAGCGTAGCCTAATTTTTCATCGGCTTTATTGCCAAATTCTCTGAATTGCTTTGTTACAACTGTTTTTCTATCGCTATAAGGAGTTTTTGCGTTTATTCTTACCCCTATGTATATGTCGTTTACAAAGATACCTTCCATATCACCCTTAAAAAGGATAGAATCCGGCAGCTTAAAGCGAACTTTACCGTCTTTGACAACAACATCCGAAGCATCTTTATATGTCTCTTTTATGTCGGCATGCTCGGCAAAATGACCGCCAAAGAGATCAAGGCATATTATAGCGCCGCTTCCGCAGTTTGGACCGCTCTCCCATTCCGTTCTTGTCACGTATTTTTCATAATAACCTTCAACTTCTATATTATTTGACAAATCCTCTTTTTTATTCTCGCTCTTAGCGGCTAAAGAATTGTATCTATCCAAAAGTTCAAACTCAAACTCCAAAACCTTCGCGCCCAATGCTCCACATAAAAGCATAAATATCAAAACCTTTTTCATTTTTTCCTTTTCATTAATTTTTCACGCCAAAAAACTTAAAAATCAGCGCTTTTTTTATTTTTTGTCAAGCCCGTTTTTCTCTTCATAAACTCTCTTTTCCTCCTCAAGATATCTGTTCGCGTCTATCAAAGGGACAACTTTTTTATACTCTTCAAACTCTTTTTGCATCTCTTCTTGCGAAGCGCTCATCACATACTTTACGCGCGCCATAATCTTTTTGAAAATCTCAATCTCCCTTTCGCGTCTGCTATATTCGGAAAGAATCCTTTTTTCATACTCCAAAATAGCTGAAATATCACCGTTTTTTATCTTGTTGCCGTCTTGCAGGCGGGCATATTTTTCATCTGAATTCGCATTGTCAAAATATAAAAATTTAGAACCGTCCGGATAAAAATATACTCTATAGTCATTTGGCGAACCAAAATCCATATCTATATCAACCCTGTAAATCTTACCGTCTTTAGCGTAGAGATGTTCATTTATACCTATATCGGTATCGAACGAATTGGAACTGATATAGCCTCTTGTTTTGTCTTTCATCCATATAATTTCAAGATTATTGTAAGCAAGACGAACGCCTAAACTCTCTTTTTCGCTTAAAATGGGAAATGGTGTTTTAAGCGAAGGCGGAGTTTTTAACGGATAAATATTTTTAATAAACAAGTTTTTTTTATCATCCCAATGGGAAATGTAAGCGTTATCATGGGGCGTTGAAAAATTATATACGCTGCTTAAAACATCATCTTTTGAAGATGTTTTATTGCTATTGGCATATGAGAGGCGGAGGATGGCAAATGCCCTGATGCGGAGTCCTATACCCTCAATCGTCATGCGTCTGTCTGTCCAATGTGGTATGTTTATCTTATTTGGCATATGCAGTTCTTTTATTATATAGACATTTGGGTTGGCTTCTATATTTTGCGTGTCAAAATCAAAGTAAGGATATGTTGTCTCTACGATATAGTTATTATTTTCCATAACAAGGATAATATTTTGAATATTCTTGTGGTAAGGGACTTTAAAACGCACTTTATTTCCGCTAAAAACCAACTCTTTAGCGTCTTTAGAAATTGATTCTGATTCCTCTTTTATGTAGAATTTCGGCAATGAAAAATCAAAGCATGGCGCCGCATAACACCTGTTACTAACGCCTCTCGTCCCAAAATGTATCCCCTTTGCGCGATTAATTTCATGGGATTTAAAGCCTTTAATACTCTGCATAAACTCTTTTTTTTCAAGCTCTATATCCTTGTCGGAAAACGGATTTACAAAATCCACCAGTTCCATCTCAAACTCCAAATCTTTCGCGCCCAATACCACAAATAGCAACATGAATACTAACGCTTTTTTCACATAACTCCTTTGCCAATGTTAAATTGTTAATTCCCGATAAATTTGTTAATATTTAAGTGCAAATTTGCCTAAAAAAGAAATCATGATATCACAATTACGCTAATTTTTAGCGCGATAATTTCGCGCCCGATTTGCGAAAATTCACGATACCGTCTTGATGTTCCGCGCCGTTTATCTTATACGAATCAATATCGCACATAAAGCCGTATCCGCCATACATAAGTCCGCCTCCATAGCCTCTCATTTTGACGTCCGAAAGCGTGAAAACGTATCTGTTCGC
>JAISNG010000159.1 GCA_031276365.1 Campylobacteraceae bacterium
GTTCATAAGGGCGTTATGTTTTTTAACCTCCCGTCCCCTCTGTCATTCCTGCGCGAATGACAAACTTACGAAATAAACGCATATTGTAAGGGAGTTCTTTTCTTTCGTCATTCCCGCGACCGAACGACAAGCGAACACAAGTGAGCGCATATCGTGAGGGAAAGCGGGAATCCAAAAGAAAAACCAAATATGAAAGAATACAAAAGCAAATCATCAAACGCTAATCTCTCTTATGTAATGCTTATTTTATTGCAAAATTTTTAAAAATGAATTCTCGCCTGCGCGGGAATGGCATAGATGGGTGTTATTTTTACACAACCCCATGTATTATTCAAATTTTCTTTCCATGCAAACGATTGAAATACAATAAGCTGCCTTTAAAAAACTGCTTTTTATACGCACATAACATGAGAGCCGATTTGCTCTCATGGTAATATTTACTCTTATTTGGTCTTTAAATAAGGTTCTTAAAAAAATGAACGCTTTTAGTCATTACCTTTTGTCCAGCCGCCGCCGAGCGCTTTAAAGAGCGATACGCCGCTGCTAAGCAAAGCTTGATGAGTCTGTATTCTTGCTAATTTCGCACTTAAAAGCGAACGCTCCGCATCAAGCACAGAGAGAAAATTCACATTTCCCGCTTCATATTCATAGCGTACCAACTCCAGCGTTCTGGCAATATCCGCCTCATAATCAAGAGCATTTTTATGATTTAACTCCAAAAGAGAGCGCGAAGCAAGAGCATTATAAACTTCCCTGAACGCATTCAGCACTGTTTTTTCGTAATTGAGCGCATTTATATCTTTTTGTATTGCGGCGATATCAACATTCGCGCCCGTTCTGCCAAAATCAATCAGCGGCGCGGCAAGATTTACTCCGATGTTCCATGTTGAAGCGCTGCTTTTAATCAGATTCTCCGCGTCCGCACTGTCAAGTCCAAACAATCCCGAAAGAGATAGACTCGGGAAATACGCTGCGCGCGCAACGCCAATCAACTCATTTGATGAGATAAGCTGCTGCAGGCTTGCCTCAACATCAGGACGGTTTTCAAGTATGCTTGAGGGTATGTCTGTTGGTACATCTATATCATTTGGCAAAACAGCGAGTAAAATAGTTCTCTCGGCAAGCAAATCTTTCACATCGCGTCCCAAAAGAATCCCGAGCGCACTGCTTGCAACGGCGATTTGCTGTTCTATATTGTTTTTCGTGATTTTTGCAGATGTCAATAAAGACTGCTGCTGTACCATTGTACTTTCTCTATCAGCACCCTCTTCAAAACGTATCTTTGTCAATTCCAGCGTTTGTTCGCGCGTTTTAATCGTATCTTCCGTAACGGCAAGCTGCTCTTTTAGGGATACAAGCACAAAATAACTGTCCACGACACTGCTCGCCAGCGAAAGCCTGATAGCATCTGCGCTTGCTTCGGAGCTAAGGAGTGCGGCTTTTGCGGCTTCATTTGATAAACGCACTCTGCCCCACAAATCCACTTCGTAATTTAAAATAGCGCTTAAAGAAAAGTCGTTAAACAGCGACCTTCTGCCGCCAGAAGTGTAAGCCTCTTCGCTTGTTTCAGTTCTTGCACCGCCGCCTTTTGCCGACAGCGACGGATACAAATCGGCTTCTTTAAGAGCCAGCGACGCTCTTGAAAGAGAGATATTTAAAAGCGCTATTTCAAAGTCTTTGTTATTATTCAAAGCTTCATCTACAAGCGAATTCAGTGCTTCGTCGTTGTACTCTTTCCACCACTCTTGATTGATGGTTGAATTTGCATTTGTTACGTTAAACCCAGATATTTGTATATCCGCGCTCTCCACACTTTTTATGTCAAGTTTTGGGGATAGCGAACAACCGCTTATGATAAGCGCTAAAAGCGGTAGTGAGACAAGTTTAATATTCATCGCTTCTGCTCCCTTTTTCCAATTTTTTCTCATATTTCTCTCTTGTTGAGAGAAACTTCATGTTTAACTTTGCAAGCCAGCTGTAAAACAACGGAACAAAAAATATCGCTATAGTCGTTGAAGCTATCATACCGCCGATAACGCCTGTACCAATAGCATGACGGCTTGCGGCTCCAGCTCCCGAACTTATCGCAAGAGGTATAACTCCAAGCGTAAAAGCCAAAGATGTCATAACTATCGGTCTGAAACGCAGTTTCGCCGCCTCTATAGTCGCGTCAAATATATTCATGCCGCGTTCTTGAGCCAACATTGCAAACTCTACTATAAGTATAGCGTTTTTAGCCGCAAGTCCTATAAGGACAAGAAGTCCTATTTGAAAATAGATATCGTTGGTTATGCCTCGCAGCCATACAGCCAATATAGAACCAAACACGGCAAACGGCACGGCAGTTACAACTGCAAGCGGCATGAGCCATCTCTCGTATTGCGCGGCAAGAATGAGAAAGATAAATATAATACCAAATATAAAAGCGCGCGCGCCTGTTCCTTCCATCTCTTTTTCTTGATAAGAAGAGCCTATCCAGCCGATGTCGTAGCCTTCGGGCAATATGCTTCTTGCTATACTCTCTATCGTTTCAAGAGAGTCTCCCGAAGTATATCCCAAAGCAGCCTCGCCCGTGATTTTGGCAGCAGGAAATACATTATATCTATCCACAGTATCTGGTCCCACAATCTTCTTAAACGTCAAAATAGAACTTAACGGTATGAGATTGCCGTCACGCGAACGTACGAAGATATTGTTAGCGTCTTCGGGCTTTTGTCTGTACTGCTGTTCTGCTTGCATGTTTACGCGGTAAGACCTGCCGTAAAGATTAAAATCATTCACATAAAACGCGCCGAATGTCGTCTGCAAAGCCGCAAATGCGTCGCTTATGCCGACATTGTAAGCTTTGGCTTTTTCCTTGTCTATCTCAACTTTAAACTGAGGATAAGTGTTGTCAAATGTAGTTCTTACATTTGTCAATTTGCCCGTCTTCGCTGCCTCTGCTACGATTTTATCCGCAAGCTCCTTTAAATCATTCAAGCTGTTGCCTGTTTTATCCTGCACATACATTTCAAATCCGCCGGACAAACTAAGTCCCATAATTGGCGGTGGATTTAGCGTATAAACTGTAGCTTCTGGCATACCCATAAAAAACATTCCATTTAGCCTGTTGGCTATCTCAAAAGAGCTTTGATTGGCGTTTTTGCGCTCTTTCCAGTCTTTAAGTACGATAAATGACGCGGCAGAGCTTGTCTTAAGTCCTCCTGCCGAAATGTCGTATCCTGAGATAACCGTTACTGTTTTTACTTCATCTAACGAGCTTGCTATAGCGTGAAATTTATCTCCAACCTCAATCGTCCTGTCCAATGATGAAGCAGGCGGAAGCTGTATAATGGATAGCAGCATGCCCTTATCTTCGGCAGGAACAAGTTCGCTCTGTACTTCATAAAAGAGTTTGACAGTAACGCCCATTAAAACGGCAAAAATCAAAATCGCTATAACGCCGTATCTTAATATCAATTTCACGCCGTCTGTAAAAATACGCGTTGACCAGTCAAAAAAATCGTTGAATTTTTGTACTATCCAAAACGGTTTTGGTTCATGCTTTGACAAAAATACCGAACATAAGGCGGGTGTGAGCGTAAGCGCAACTATGCCCGAAATCACAACGGAAATAACAACGGTAATCGCAAACTGCTTATATATCTCGCCTGTAAAACCGCCCATGAATGAAACTGGGATAAACACGGCGCAAAGTATCAAAACGATAGCAACAACAGGACCTGTAACCTCCTGCATGGCTTGCACAGCAGCATCTTTAACGGATATTTTGGGATGCGAACGCAAAATCCTCTCTATATTTTCTATAACGATAATCGCGTCATCTACGACAATACCGATAGCAAGCACCAGACCAAACAGCGTCAAAAGATTGATGGAAAAGCCAAACGCATACATACCCGCAAACGTACCAACGATAGAAACAGGAACTGCCAGCATCGGAATGATAGTAGCTCGTATATTGCCTAAAAACATGTAGATAATAATCATAACAAGCACAAGAGCTTCAATAAACGTCTTGATAACTTCATCTATAGAGATTTTGATAAAATCCGTCGTGTCGTACGGAATGTTATATTGCAAACTTTCAGGAAAATCCGCGCGCAACTCTTCAAGCGCTTTGTCCACAGCTTCGGCAGTTTCAAGCGCGTTTGCGCCAGACTGTAAAAATATGCCTATGGCTACAGCCTCTTTTCCTGACAATTTGCCCTGTGCGTCGTATGACTCTATGCCAAGCTCCACATCGGCAACATCTTTAAGCCTTAAAGCAGAACCGTCCGAATTGGTAAAAAGTATGATATTTTTAAACTCTTCCACATTTGTAAACCGCCCGTCTGTCGTAATGGAATATGTGAAAGCTTCATTGCCTTTATTGGGCGACTGGTTAAATTTACCCGGAGCAAATTGACTGTTTTGCTCTCTTATGGCGGCAAGTACATCTGTAGGAGAGAGATTGTATTTTGAAAGCATGTCTGGTTTGAGCCATATGCGGATAGAGTAGTTTTGCCTGCTGAACAGTGCGGCATCGCCTACTCCTGGGACGCGTTTTAAATGGTCTATGATATTAATAAGAGCGTAATTTGCCATATATCCCACATCAAGGGTATTGTTATCCGAATATAAAGCAACGAGTTTGAGTATCGTAGAGGAACGTTTCACAACAGTAACGCCGTTCGCCTGTACTTCGGCAGGAAGCAGATTAATCACTTGCTGAACACGGTTATTTACATTGATAGTTGCCTGGTCGGGGTCTGTGCCGATTTTAAAAAATATATTCATCATCATCGTGCCGCTTGCAGACGAAGTAGATGTGATATACATCATATCATCTACGCCATTTATCTGCTGTTCCAGCGGAGAAGCTACGGTATTGGCGATAGTTTCCGCGCTAGCGCCCGTATAACTCGTAACCACCATGACCTGCGGCGGAGTAACCTGCGGATACTCTTCCACTCCCAAAGAGTTCATAGATACGATACCTGCGATAATAACTACAATAGAAATTACCGTTGCAAAAATCGGTCTATATATAAAAAACTTTGAAAACATTATTCAGCCTTCTTTGGAACAGGTTTTACATCGGCGCCGTCTTCTTTTATTTTAGTAAGATTGTCAATGATTACCTCATCGCCTTCGTTTAAGCCGCTTTTGACAATAATCTCGCTGTTTGCTATCGTATTATCAACATCTACATAAACCTTTGAAGCCTTATTGCCTTTGGCTATAAAAACGTAAGTTCCCATAGCATCTTGCAATATCGCCTTTTGCGGTACTACAAATACATCTTTTTGTATTAGCCCCTCTAAAGAAACTCTCACAAAAAGTCCTGGTATCAAAACGCCGTCTTTGTTGTTAAATGTAGCTCTTGCCTTGATAGTTGCAGTCTGCGGGTCAACAAGATTATCCAGAAAATCAAATGTACCGAGTTTTTCGTATGATTCGCCTGCAGGCGTGAAAAGCTTCACAGGAAGTTTAGCGTTTGTGATACTTTTCCAGTCTCCGCGCGCAAGCGTATATCTTTTCTTTAAAAGTTCTATATCAGGCAGTGAAAACTCCGCATATACGGGGTTGGTCTGCGTGATAATCGCAAGTACGGAGTTTGATGCGCTTGTGCCTACATAACTTCCCAAATCCTGCATGTTTTGCCCGATACTGCCGCTTGCCGTAGCTCTTATCTGCGTATATGCAACATCAACTTTTGCATTGTTTAAGGCCGCGTTTGCCGCTTCTACCTGCGCTTTTGACGTCTCATACGCACTTAAAGCCTGCTCATATTCTCTTTGGCTGATGGCATTTTTTTCGTATAACTTTTCACTTCTTTGCCAATTGCGTTCCGCCTGTTTAAACGAAGCGTCTGCCACTGAAACCTGCGCCTTTGCAACATCATAAGCGGCTTGATATTTGGCTGGGTCTATTTGATATAGAAGTGTACCCTCTTTTACAAACGAACCTTCTTTGAAAAATTTTTTCTCCAAAGTGCCCGGCACTCTTGCAACGACTTGCACCTGCTGAACGCTTTTGATTCTTGCAGGATATTCAAGATTGACAGAAATATCGCGCTTATGCACCGTAAATGTATTCACAGGCAAAGGCGGCATCTGCCGCTCTCCAGCCGCGTTTTGACCTGCGCCTGCGCCTTTTTCGCAGCCTGTGATAAATAATAGACAGATAACTGCGGCGATACCGTATCTAATCGGTGAAAATTTATGTAAACTCATCTTTGTAGCTCCAAGTATATTAAATTTGTGCATATAAAAAATCACATTAAGCTGTGCATTCTATCATAATAAATGTTAACAACGAACAACGAACAACGAACAACGAACAACAGTTTTTAGCTTATTTCTAATTATTTTAATCGCAAAATAAAAAAATCACATTCAACATTTTTCAAGTCAAATCTTGCTCTATGCAGCATGTTAAATCCAAAAACCACCCTCACATAAACTGTGCATGTTATCAAACATGTGTTAATGGTTAAAAACAAAAACTGCTTTTAACGCTCTGTTTTGGCATTTACAATTATTAAAACGAAAATTTTATCTTTTCGTTCTTAAATCCAACTTTAACCTCTCCACCGTTTTTAAGCCTTCCGAAAAGTATCTCATCAGTCAATGGAGTTTTTATCTCATCTTGTATGACTCTTTTCATCTCTCTTGCGCCGAAAGTTACGCTGAAACCTTTTTTGGCAAGATACTCTTTCGCGCTCAAAGAGGCTTTTATCTTGATATTTTTATCTTTTAGTTGTTCTTCAATCTCGCTTAACAATTTTTCTGTTATTTTTATCATTTGCTCAATTTTTAGAGGCTTAAACTCCACAACCGCATCAAGTCGATTTCTAAATTCGGGCGCAAAAAACTCCCTCACAGCTCTAAGTGTTTGGTCATTTTCAGTTTTTGTAAAACCAACCTGCGGCGCCTCTTTTGTGCCGAGATTTGACGTCATGATGATGATGACATTTCTAAAATCTGTCTTTTTACCGCTGTTATCCGTCAAAGAGGCATTATCTAAAATCTGCAGTAAAATATTCAGCAAATCCGCATGCGCTTTCTCCACCTCATCGAGCAAAAGAATGCTGTAGGGATGTTTTCTGATACTATTTGTAAGTTGTCCGCCCTCTTCAAATCCAACATAACCTGGAGGCGAACCGATAAGTCTGCTTACGGAGTGCTTCTCCATGTATTCGCTCATATCGTATCTTTCAAAATGTACGCCAAGCTCGTTTGAGAGCTGTTTTGCAACTTCTGTTTTTCCAACGCCTGTGGGTCCTACAAATAGAAACGAACCTATCGGGGCGCTCGGAGCGCCAAGTCCTGCGCGCGAACGCTTTATCGCATGCGTTAAAACCTCTATAGCTTCATCTTGTCCGAAAATTTTGCTTTTCAGTTTTGATGAGAGCGTTTGCAAAACGGCTCCCTCGTCGCTTGATGCGCGTGGATTTGGTATATTCGCCATGACAGAGAGCGTGTTTTCAATATCAGCCGTTTCAACGCTTTTTCTCTTGTCTGCGCGAAGATGAAATGACGCGCATGTTTCATCTATCAAATCTATCGCAGAATCGGGCAAAAATCTGTCGTTAATATACTTTTTTGCAAGTTCTGCGGCAACTTTCAGCGTAGAATCGGGCAGTTTGATATTGTGGTGTTTTTCGTAAACGCCTCTTAATCCCAAAAGTATCTTGTAACTCTCCTCTATATCCGGCTCTTTCACATCTACCGTCGCGAAACGGCGTGAAAGCGCCCTATCCTTGTCAAAATTATTTCTGTATTCCTGATATGTAGTCGCGCCTATGCATTTCAATTTTCCGCTGGCTAAAGAGGGTTTCAAAAGATTTGCTAAGTCAATATTACTGCCGCTCGTAGAGCCTGCACCAACGATAGTATGTATCTCATCTATGAAAAGTATCGCATTTGGTATCTCTTCAAGTTTTTCTATTATATCTTTCAATCTCTTTTCAAAATCTCCTCTATACTTCGTACCTGCAAGCAAAGAGCCGATATCAAGCGTAAAAAGCTGACAATTTTTCAATATTTTCGGTGTTTTGCCTTCGTTTATGGCAAGCGCCAATCCTTCCACGATAGCTGTTTTACCAACTCCAGGTTCTCCTAAAAGCAGAGGATTATTTTTTTTGCGGCGGCAAAGGATTTGCTGCACGCGCCGCAGCTCTTCCGTGCGTCCTACAAGCGGGTCTATAAGACCGTTTTTCGCCTGTTCAAGCAGATTAATGCAAAAATCCACCTTGTTTTCGTCAGGTATATTTTTGTCCGAATACTCCACTATAGCATCAAGCAAATCATTTCTATCCAATCCCTTTTCACAAAGCAGATAAACGCTGTAAGAGCTTTTCTCCTCAAACAGAAAATACAACATATCGTACAGCGATGCTTCCGCCTTGTCAGCTTTGTTTATATGCAAAAACATCTGTTCTATAGCGCGCGAAAGGGCTAAAGTTTCTATCGGTTCATGTTCGGTATCAGATGAAACTTTTGCGTAATTTATCTCAAAATAGCTTTCCAAAGAGTGTTTTACATCTATAATATCTTCATCTTTTATATTCAGAGAATTCAGCAAAATCTGAATATCCTTATGCTCCAAAAGTATATAAAAAACATGTTCTACCGTAAAAAACTCATGGCGGCTTGATTTGGCAAAAGTTATTGCGCGGTTAAAAACCTGACTAAGTTCCTCATTTAACATTTTACTCCTCCTCAAAAATTGCACGAAGAGGGAAGTTATTGGCTTTGGCGTATGCATGAACCTGTGCGACTTTTGTTTCGGCTATCTCAAAAGGATACGTTCCGCACGCCGCCCTGCCCTCTTTATGCACTTTCATCATTATATCAAACGCCGCTTGTAAAGTGTGCCCAAAATATAACATCAGCACATTTATTACAAAATCCATC
>JAISNG010000170.1 GCA_031276365.1 Campylobacteraceae bacterium
GACATAGTACGTGAAAATGACGGTTTGGCGCTTTCGTCAAGGAATATCTATCTAAATGAGAGAGAGAGAGAGCAGGCTTTAGCTCTTAGCATAGCTCTGAAAAACGCTTCTCAAGCCATTATGAAAGGCGAGCGGGATGCAAAAAATATAGAGCTTATCATGCTGGAGTCACTGCAGGATTTGAGGGTGGATTATGCAAAAGCCCTTTCGCGCGACTTTGAGGCAAAAGAGAAGATAGTCGTCAAAGAGAGCATTTTGTTGATAGCGGCATTTGTTGGACAGACAAGACTCATAGATAATTTATGGATTTGATAATGGACAAAAAACTTCACCTTATCTCGCTTGGCTGCAATAAAAATCTCATAGACAGCGAAGTTATGCTTGGACGTCTCAAATCTTACACGCTCACAAATGACGCGAACGAAGCCGACGTGCTGATAGTGAACACCTGTGGATTTATCGGCGCGGCAAAAGAGGAGAGTTTGAGGACAATATTTTCACTGCATGAGCAGAGGAAAAAGGATTCGCTTTTGGTCGTAAGCGGCTGTTTGAGTGAACGCTACAAAGAGCAGTTGATAAAAGAGCTGCCCGAAGTTGATATATTTACAGGCGTTGGGGATTACGACCATATAGACAACATCGTGGAGGAGCGCAAAAGCCGCTTTTCACAGGGAACTTACCTCATAAACAGCGAAGAGAGAGTTATCACAGGTTCAAACACGCACACATACATCAAAATCTCCGAAGGCTGTAATCAGCAGTGCAGTTTTTGCGCCATTCCAAGTTTCAAGGGTAAACTAAAATCGCGTGAAATTGAAAGCATATTAAAAGAGGTTCAAAATCTGACAAGGCAGGGAGTTTGGGACTTTAGCTTCATTTCGCAGGACAGCAGTTCGTATTTGAGGGATAAAAAAATAGAAGACGGACTTATTTTGCTGATTGATGCGATTGAAAAGATTGAAGGCGTAAAGAGTGCGAGGATTTTGTATCTGTATCCGACGACAACTTCGGATGCGCTGATAGCTCGCATCAAAGCGTCCGACATTTTTCATAACTATTTTGATATGCCCATACAGCACATTGACGATGCGATGCTAAAAAGAATGAAAAGAGGAGCAGGAGCGGCGCGCATAAAAGAACAGTTAAAACTCATGAGAAAAGGCGAAAATTCGTTTGTGCGCACAAGTTTTATTGTAGGGCATCCAAAAGAGAGTAATGAAGAGTTTGAAAATCTCTTGAATTTCGCAAAAGAATTTGAGTTTGACAGGGTAAATATCTTTGCATACTCCGATGAGGAGGGTACGGCGGCTTTTGAGACGGCGGATAAAGTCGGCAAAAAAGTACTAAACGTAAGGTTGAAAAAACTTGAAAAAGTTGTGCATGAGGGCATGATAAACCGCTTGAAAAAACAGCTTGGTAAAAAGGTTGCGCTTGTGATAGAGGGCGAGAGCAGCGAACATGAATTGCTGCTTGGAGCGCGGAGGCTTGAATGTATCGGCGAAATTGACGGCGAAGTTCTGATAAATGAGAGTGAGGTTTTGGAACTGAAAAGCGGTGACAAAGTGGAAGCTTTGATAACAGATATCGCGGGGGATAAATTAGTTGCTTCGGTTACAAAATTCATCTGACATTTGGGAAGATTTAAAGCGGACAAAAAATCTCCTTGCATTTTCGGGCGGGGTTGATTCGTCCGCGCTTTTTTATATGCTTTTGCAAAAAAATATACCTTTTGATATCGCCATCGTAAACTACAACACAAGAAGCGGCTCAAAAGATGAGGAGGAGTTTGCGCGAAATTTGGCGCACCGACATGACAAAAAAGCTTTTGTAAAAAGTGTGAAACTAGACGGCGCAAATTTTGAAGCAGCCGCGAGAGAAACAAGATATGAATTTTTTCATGAAATCATCAAAAACGAAGGCTACGAAACGCTTTTAAGCGCGCATCATTTGGGAGACAAGCTGGAGTGGTTTTTCATGAGGCTTGTTAGAGGTGCGGGTGCGGCGGAACTTAGCGGCTTTTCTCAAATAGAGCAAAGGGATGGTTTTGTCGTGGCGCGTCCGTTGATTTGGCACACGAAAGATGAATTGCTTGAGTTTTTGACAAAAAACGGATACAAATATTTTATAGATGAGAGTAATTTTGACGAAAAATTTGAGCGCAACCGCTTTCGTAAAAATTTCAGCGAACCGCTTTTAAGAGAACACAAAGAGGGAATTTTGCGAAGTTTCAAGGCTTTGGAAAAAGATAAAGAGATACTTTTGCCACGTGAATACCAAAAGATAGGCTCTCTTTATATTTTTGAAAGATGCGAAAACGAATTGAGGCTCATCGCGAAAATTGCGAAATTTTTCAAAATCGTCTTAAGCAAATATCAGCAAGATGAGATATCTGCACAACAAAGCTGCGTTGTCAGCGGTAAAATAGCCGTTGGCAAAAATGACGGATTTGTCTTTATCGCTCCGTATGTGCAAAATGTCGTCATGGATAGGGAATTTAAGGATACTTGCCGCAAAGCCAAAATCCCGCGCCACATAAGAGCTTACATGTATGAGCAAAAATTAGACCCAAAATCTCTTAATAAAGAATAATAAATAAAAAAACTGTTTTTGTTTTTTGTGCGGGCGTACGCGTTTGGAGAAAAGTTGTGCGGAGTGAACAAAAGCACATGAAAAAGACCTCAGATGATATCATGATAAGCGGTTATATGCAAACAGCCTTTACTTTTACAGATAAAGACGACAAAATGTTGGGTGGAACGTAAAGCGTCAGAGAGTTTGTCGGCGAACGCCATGTGAGCTTGATTTTGGAATTTATATCGGCGGTTTAAGAGCGCAGATTTTTTGTGGTAAGACAATGAAAACCAAGTACGGCATAGAGTACAAATGTAAAATGTTTGAGTCTGTTCTTGTTTTGATTGTTTTGAAGTTTGACGGTAAAATCGGCGAGGGTAATGATGTATTTGAGACGCGAAACATTACTATTTTGTTGATAAACAGCGGCGCGCCTACGATGATATTTTTGGAAGATGTATGAAAATAGCGCTTAAAATCGGTGCGAAGTTTGAAACATCAAAACATTTTCTGCTAAAATGTCGCTTATGTGTCAAAATGGGACAAACAAGATGACGTAAAACCGCTTGGAAGTTTCTTTGGCAGTGGAAACGCAAATTTGAATGGTATGAATTTTACAATGTAATACAAGCAGACCTGTTAAAAAACAGGAACATCTTATTTTTTAAAAGTATGAATTTTACAATGTGATACAAGCAGGCGTGATGCTGCGCTCTTATGCATCCTGCAAAAACAGATAAACTACCGTTGCTTTTGTGAAAATTTAACTCATACACTTCATAAGAGCGGCTTTTATCTTTTCGTTTGCCTCTTCTTTGCCTAAATCGTTTAGATACAGAGGTTTGCTGAGTTTGTAAGTTATCGTAGAAAAAGGTTTTGGAACTCTTGCTTTGTCCCAGCTTTTGAGCTGCCAAAATGAGTTTAAAGTGTATCCAGCGGCAATCACGGGAACACTGCATTTGAAAGCAAGTACGCTCACCCCGTCTGATATTGAGTGAACAGGACCTTTGGGACCGTCGGGAGTTATGCCTACATCGCTACCTTTTTTAAGTGCGCTCATGGCTTGAATAAGCGCTTTTACCGCGCCTTTTCTGCTGCTGCCGCGTATGTAGTTAAACTTAAATCTCTTTGACGCATTTATCGCTATATCGCCGTGCGAGTGTTCGC
>JAISNG010000095.1 GCA_031276365.1 Campylobacteraceae bacterium
CGTTCGGATGCACTTTGCGGTAAAAATAGGGCACCATCAAAAGTTGTCCATGCCAGCAGACCCAAATAGCAGGAGATGGAATTTCGTCTTTTGGCAACTCATAAACTTTTTTGCATGTAATATATATAAAATGCTGAACAATGCTTATAAAAAACGGTGTGATTTTATGCGTTATTTTTTTTAGAGTTTCATTTTTCATACAACTTGTCCGTATAAAATCAATCTTTGCGGCCGCGTGATTTTGACATTTTTTATCTTGCCCAAAAGATCTTCGCTTCCATTCACGCAGACTGTGAAATTTTGAGATGTTCGTCCCGCTATCATACCATTTTCTCGTAGTTCTTCAAAATAGACTTCAAACACCCTCTCTTTATATCTCGGCGTCATTTTATCAAGCAAGACCGCATGTCTTTCCTGCAGTTTTTTAAGCCTTGAAGAAGCCGTTTTGGCATCAACAATATTTGTCATTTGTGCCGCAGATGTGAGCGGGCGAGCGGAGTATTTAAACGAAAATATCTGCTCAAATCCCACCTCTTCCATCACGTTCATAGTGTCCTCAAAATCCTCTTCACTCTCGCCAGGAAATCCCACAATAATATCGGTGCTTATCGCAGTATCGGGCGACATTTGCCTAAGCTTTTGCGCGCGCTCTAAAAACCACTCTTTTGTATATCCTCTCCTCATAGACTTAAGTATCTGTGTAGAACCGCTTTGAAGAGGCATATGCATAGATTTGCAGATTTTTGGGTTGGATGAAAAAGTTTCCAGAAATTCATCATCCATGTGCAATGGGTGCGGTGATGTGAAGCGAATCCTCTTAACTTCGTCAATTTTGCTTATTAGCGTCAAAAGCTGTGAAAAATTCATCTCTCCCCTTTTGCCGCCGCCAACTCTTCTGCCGTAATTGTTCACATTTTGCCCAAGCAAAAAAATCTCTTTTGCACCCTCTTTTGCGGCTTTTTCAGCTTCGCTCAATATAATCTCATGCGGTATAGATATCTCATCGCCCCTTGTGTGCGGCACGATGCAAAAGGCGCACTTTTTATCACAGCCTATGGATATATTGATATAAGCTTTGTATGGGTTTTGACGAAATTCACCGAACGCGTATTTGCTCTCGTCGTAATTTATATTGATATCCAAAAATTTGTCCGTACTAACAGCCTGCGTGATTTTGGAAACATTTCTTGCGCCCAAAACGAAACTGACCTCAGGCGCTCTTTTAAATATCTCATCGCCTAAATGGCTCGCGGTGCATCCGCAGACTCCTATTTTGGCACTCTTTTTTTTCTGTTTTACAAATTGTCCGATTTCAGAGAAGAGTTTATTGACAGGTTTTTCTCTTACGCTGCATGTATTTATGATGATTAGGTCGGCTTCACTCTCATCTTGTGTCAAATCGTAGCGTTCAATGCGGTTAAGCTCGGCTATCATATGTTCAGAATCTCTGACATTCATCGCACAGCCGAGTGTTTTTAAAAAAAGTTTTTTTGCCATGTCAAAAACGACTTATAATATATGCACCTCATACATGTAATCCTGCTCGTTAAGTCCGTATTTGACTTGACGCAGATAGACGCTGAAGTCTTTTGCTTCAAAATGTTCTACAAGTTTTACCAAATCCTTGTGAGAATTGTCCTTGTCAAAGTAAAATATCTGTCCGCCCTCTTTTGCAATAGCCTCTTCAATTTTCGCCAATTCTATGGTTTTTGGTTTTTCGCCTAAACCTGTTCTTACCAATTTCAGTTCCATCATTATCCCCTGATTATAAAAAGGTACAAGTATATCCATATTTGGATAAAAGAGCCTTTAAAGTAATTTAAAAGCTCATTTTGATACAATATGCGCTCTCCGCAATTATAAAATCCGTTTTTCATTGCAAAAAATAAAAAAAGGCAGGATAGACCGATATGGAAAGAGTTATAGACATTATAGAGTCAATCGCAAACGAAAAAGGACTTGCTCTTAATGATGTCAAAGAGACCATAAAATTATCGCTGAATAAAACAGCCAAAAGAGTTTACGGCGAAAAATACGAGTATGAAACACAGATAGACGAAAAGAGAAAAGTTTTGCAGCTTTTTCAAAAAGTGCTTGTAGTGCCAAGCGACGACGAGCGGCTTTTGAGCGACGACGAAAATCATATATGTATCAAAGAAGCCAAAGAGATTGACCCTCTTGTGGAGATAGGCGACGAACTCAGATATGAACTGCCGCTTGATAATCTCGGACGCACAGCCGCAGCCACACTGCAAAAAGAGCTTGAATATCATATCCAGAGACTTTTGGAACAGCAGATATTTGAAAAATACAAAAACAAAATCGGAAAATGTGTACATGGAATGGTTACAAGCGTGGACAAAGATGAAAATACATATATAGAGATAGATGAAGTAAGATGTGTTCTGCCACGCAAAAACCGCATAAAAGGTGAAAAATTTAAAGTTGGAAATGTCGTAAAAAGTGTGATTAGAAAAGTATTTATAGATAACTCCAAAAGGATAACGGTTGAACTTTCGCGCACAAGCCCGAAATTTTTAGAAGCGCTTTTGGAACTTGAAGTACCTGAGATAAAAGATGGGACGGTTATTGTCCAAAAAAGCGCAAGAATACCAGGAGAGCGGGCAAAGATTGCTGTTGCTTCGCTTCACCCAAATGTGGACGCTGTAGGCGCAACTGTCGGCACAAAAGGCGTGCGCATAAATGCCGTGAGCAAAGAGCTGCATAACGAAAATATAGACTGCATGGAATACTCCACCGTGCCTGAAATTTTTGTCGCGCGCGCGCTAAGTCCCGCTGTCATATCAAGCGTCAAGATAGAAAATTCAAAAGCCTCCGTTATGCTCAACAGCGAACAAAAATCAAAAGCCATCGGCAAAAACGGCATCAATATCCGTTTGGCGTCCATGCTCGCAGGATACGAAATAGAGCTTACGGAAGAGAAAAAAGATGATAAAAAGGCTATCGAACCAAACGCATTAAAAATGCTTTTTGGAGGAGAATAACCCGTCGTTTCAAGATGAACGAAACGACATTTTTATTTATAAAATCAAACTAATGCAATTGTTATATGGAAATAAAACAAAATAGCTAAAATAAGCCGTGGGCAATAAAAATTTATTGTAATTCCATAAAAAATTTACATAAAACAGTTATTTTTATCAGCATTAGCAGTTTTAGTTTTATCAGGCTGTGCACAGCAGTTTACTATCAACACCTCAGAGAGTATAGCGGGTAAGTCTATACGCTCAACAGGTAATAAGCTATCTGAGAATATAACGCTTAGCCC
>JAISNG010000123.1 GCA_031276365.1 Campylobacteraceae bacterium
GCGAAATGACGGCGCTCCGACATATAATTTTACAGTCGTAATCGACGATGCACTCATGGGTATAACAGACGTCATAAGAGGAGACGACCACCTCTCAAATACTCCAAAACAGATAATTCTTTATGAGGCTTTGGGTTTTAAGATACCAAAATTTTTTCACGTTCCCATGATAAACAATCCGCAGGGCAAAAAACTCTCAAAAAGAGACGGCGCGACAGATGTCATGGAGTATAAAAACATGGGATTTTTGAGCGAGGCGCTTCTGAATTTTCTTGTGCGGCTTGGCTGGAGTTACGGAGATAAGGAGATATTTTCGCTTGAAGAGATGATAAAATTGTTTAATCCAAACGATATAAACGCTTCAGCTTCGTCTTACAATCAGCAAAAACTTGAGTGGCTGAATGCTTGCTATATCAAAAACGCTTCGTCAAAAAGACTTTGGCATGAGGCTTTGAATTTCGGGCTTGATATGAGAGAAGATAAAAATGCCAATTTTTTGGCGGATATGCTAAGAGAGCGTGCAAAAACCATACCGCAATTCGTAGAGATGGCAAACTCCATATTGAAAGAGCCTCAAAGTTATGAACAAAAAGCAGTTGAAAAATTTGTTACGAAAAATAGCATTTCGTACCTTAAAGAGTATTTGCAGTTACTACATACAAACAGCGATTTACAATCGGCAGAAGATTTTGAAAATGCAACAAACGCATTTTTGGAAAAATCGGACTTGAAATTAAAAGACGTAGCTCAACCGATACGAATAGCGCTTACAGGCTCATCTGTAAGTCCGTCCGTATTTGAAATGATGAGCGTCATCGGAAAGAAGAGTGTTTGTGCGAGGATTGAAAATTTTTTAAGCTTTATGAGAGATTAGGATTGTGAAATGAGTAAGATTAGCGAACAAAATGCACTGGATTATCATATCGGCGGGAAAATCGGCATACATGTAAAGACTCCATGCGAGAGCGCTGAGGATTTGAGTTTGGCTTATAGTCCTGGCGTTGCGATTCCATGTATTGCGATAGAAAAAGATAACTCCCTTGCGTACAAATACACGAATAAATCAAATTTAGTTGCGGTTATCACAAACTCAACGTCCATTTTGGGACTTGGCAGCATAGCTCCTGTCGCAGGAAAACCTGTCATGGAAGGCAAAGCGGTTTTGTTTAAAAAATTTGCAGACATAGACTCTTACGATATTGAGATAGACGAAAAGAGCATAGATGCGTTTGTTGAGATTGTCCGCGCTATCTCGCCTACATTCGGCGGCATCAATCTTGAAGATATAAAAGCGCCCGAATGTTTTGAGATAGAAGCAAAACTTCAAGCCTCAGTTGATATCCCCGTTATGCACGACGACCAGCATGGAACAGCGATAATAACAAGTGCAGGCATCATAAATGCGCTTGAAATCGGCGGTAAAAAAATAAGCGATATAAAGATAGTAGTTTCAGGCGCGGGCGCGGCAGGCACAGCATGCGCAAAAATGTACAAGGCTTTGGGCGCAAAAAATATCGTTATGGTGGACTCAAAAGGCGTGTTATACAAAGGTAGAGAAGAGTTTGGCAAATATAAAGAGGAGTTTGCCGTAGATACAAAAGAGAGAAGTTTGGCTGATGTTATGAGAGGAGCTGATATGTTTTTAGGGCTTTCGCGCGCTAAACTCTTGACGCAGGATATGGTGAAATCCATGAATAAAAATCCCATCATTTTCGCACTCGCAAATCCAACCCCGGAGATTTTGCCCGAAGAGGTATTGGCAGTGAGAAATGACGCTATCATGGGAACGGGCAGGAGCGATTATCCAAATCAAGTAAATAATGTGCTTGGTTTTCCGTCAATATTTAGAGGCGCTTTGGACGTACGTGCAAAAAAGATAACGGAAAATATGAAAATGGCTGCAGCAATGGCTTTGGCAAAACTCGCAAAAGAGAGCGTGCCTTCTTACGTTAAAAACGCGTACGGCGGCAAAGAGTTTTCATTCGGCAGAGATTATGTGATACCAAAGCCGTTTGATAAAAGAGTGCTTGTCAAAGTCGCATCGGCAGTAGCAAAAGCAGCATTTGACGAAGGCGTGGCGCGTATAGCGAATTTTGACATGGAAACTTACGCAAAGAGTCTGGAAGATAAAATTAAGTAGCGTTGTATTATCCTTGCGGCGTTAAGGGAGAACATGAGGCTTGCAGCTTTTTTATTTATATTATCAATCTAAATCACAGCGGTGTTTTTCAGCTTGCAGGGTATTCTCCGAAAATGGAGTTACTTTGCGGGCAGGTTTTTAGTAATAACAACCTTGATATTTATCATGACCATTACCGCTTTTATACTCAAAAAGGCTTGCAAAGGTAAGTATTTTGCGGAACACTTCAGCTCAATTTAAAACCATGCTGGGTGTTTTTGTTTGTATTTTTATTTTGGCGGCGGCGATTTAACAACATGTTTTGGACTAACAGACAATATTGTAGCGGCGGCTTTTTCTGCTTGTCTTTTTTGTCCTTAGCGTAACTGCTGTAATTTTTATATGGTTTTTATACCGAAATATCAAAGGTTTGGTATATTTAAGCTTGGATAAAAACTTAATAATTTGAGATAAAAGGATTTATATGAATAAAGCGGCTTTTACGATTTATATTTTGAGCTTGTATTTGGCTGTATCTGTTGTTTTTTTGAGTATTTTTAACTTTGCAATGCTTATGCTTGTGATGCTTTTCATATTTTCCATTGCCGCTTTTGTATGCAAAAAAAAGTGCAAAGAGGAGCGTTTGATGAAGCATTTTACTTATCAATTTAAGACTTTGCTGATTGTTTTTATCTATCTTTTTATTTTAGCTTTGGGAACGGGTATAGTTATATATTTTGGCAAAACAATTGACAATCTTTTTGACAAAGAGTTAGTCATGCTTGTTGGTTATGTGTCGCTTTATCTCACTATCATTGCAAGTTTTATATTTTACATATGGTTTGTGTACCGAAATATCAAAGGCTTGGTCTATTTAAATAAAAATAAAAACTTATAATATACTACATAAAATTAAATTTGCAATTTTTGCGATTTATCTTGTAAACATTATTATGGCGGCGGCTGTGGGTTTGGAGTATATTTTTATAAGCGGCGGCTATATTAAAAGCAATTTTTTTGGATAGGCGTACTGATACTTGTCCTGTTTATTATTTTATTGCCATAAACATAAAATCCTGCGAAAACGAATATCTGTCTGAACATTTTGAGTATCTGCTCAAAACAGCAGTGTTTGTTCCTATCTATACACCCTGCCGCACTTCAAGCAGCTGTTTTATCTCTATTTTTGATGTCGTTTAACAATAAAATAGCCATGCTTGTTGCTGCCGTGCTGATTTACTCTTTGCCGCTTATAAGCGTCGCCATACATGTACTGTTTTTGTATTAAAACATTAAAGGATTTATATATTTGATTGTAGATAAAAACTTATAAGTGCGGCTGGTTTTGCATCTTTAAAAGCCTTGCCGCTCTCAAAAATCTATTTAACCCAAAACGCGCTTTCGCGTCTATATCGTAAGTTATAAGCTTTAGATACTCTTTTATGGCGGTTTTTGAAACGCCACGTTTTTGCGCGTAATCTTCCAAAATATACTGAGGTATAAAAATCTTTTGTTTTTTAAAATCGTCGGCTATTTTTTTGAAAAAACCGTAATGCGCATTTACGCTAAGCCTTGCAAAGACAAACGGCAAATGCTCTTTGTTGTACCACGCCGCGCCCATATCTATATATTTGCTCGGATTTTCAATATAAAGCTTGAGCGCACTGTCGCCTATCGTAACTTTGCCCTCAAGTCCAAGCACTTTAGCCAAAACATTTGATGTTGCAGAGTGCGGGTCTTTTGCGTAAACGCCCTTTTTGATGATAACGCTTTTGACCGATTTTTTTGCTACTATTCCAGAATTTATCGTGCGAAAACTTTTATATGTACTTGCAATACTTGAGATATAAGCGGCGTCAATTTGGCGTTTTTTAAGTTTTGCATTTAAAACGGCAGGATAATTTTGCTTGTATGATATGGAGTGTTTAAAGGCGTTTTGCAAACTCGCGCGTTTTAAATATACATGCAAAGGGAGCATATTGATATAATCAATTTTTCCGAATGTCAATAAAAATCCTAAAAATAAAATGCGTTATTATAACAAATTTGATTGTAAAATCCCTCAACTATTCTAAATATTGTTTGTGATAGAATTAATATTTAAATTAAAAATTAGGAGACTTTATGGCTGCTGCAGCAAATCAGGTTGTATCAATGTTTTATGAATTAAAAGACACAAATGGAAATCTGCTGGATTCCAATATGAACGCTGTACCTCTTTCGTTTATCATGGGTAAAAATCAGATAATTTCAGGGCTTGAGCGCGAAATAGCGAACATGAACCAAGGCGACATTTCACATGTAGAGATAAAAGCGGCGGACGCTTACGGCGAATACGACAGCAAATCCGTTCAGGTGCTTCCTGCCGAGCAGTTTGCTGGACTTGAGCTTACAGAAGGTATGACGCTTTACGGTCAGGGCGAAGACGGCAATACCGTTCAGGTTATCGTAAAAGCGTTCAACGACCAAAATGTAACTATAGACTTCAACCATCCGTTGGCTGGAAAAGACCTCTTTTTCAAAATAGAAATTGCAGAAGTCAGAGATGCAAGCGAAGATGAGTTGAAAAACGGCTATGTAGAAGGCGCTCACCATTGTTCATGTGGTATGGATGATGATTGCTGCGGCGGCGAACATCACCATGAAAATGATGATTGCTGCGGTAAACATCAGCATTAAAGAGCGGCATTCGTGATAAACAGTAATTTTATAGCAAACTCCCGCGCTTCCAAAGAGGCTGGAAGACTTGCAAACCTTTTAAAAAATCTAAATCTAAATGCGCTTATTGTCGGCGAAAAAGGTGTAGGCAAGAGAACGCTTGCATGTAATATAGTTGATGCAGCAGTCGTAGACGGTACGGATTTGAACGCTGTTTTGAATGCGATTGGTTCAAACTCAACGTTGATTATCTGTAATTTTCACAAAATAAGCAATTATATTATACTCAAAGAGACTCTGTTAAAGGAGCATACGCGCATCATCGCGACTGCTTCAAAAAAAATAGACGACAGCATAGCAGATACGTTTTTCGGACTTAAAATATCCATACCGCCGCTTAGCGAACGTCCTGAAGATGTTGAGGCTTTGGCGCAGAAATTTTTATATGAAGCAAAAGAGCTTTTTGCATTTGAGAAAAACGTAAAAGAGATTGATATAAAAAACATTCATGTAAATTTGAGTCAAAACGCTTACTCTTTGCGACGCTCGGTTTATACCGCTTTTGTATCGGCGCAGTTTTTGGAAAAGGATATTTTGGATATTTTGGAGAAATTTTTGACAGCAAGGCTCGGAAGCGGCGATGATTATCGTAGATTGCTTTACATTTTTGATGTGCCGCTCGTGCGGGCTGGGTTTAAGAAATTTCACTCTCAGCTTGCAATGTCAAAAAATTTTGGCTTAAACAGAAATACTTTGCGTAAAAAAGTATCGGAACTGCGCCATTTTTTAAAAAATAGCGAATACAAACTTTAAATTTCAGGATAAAATATGTTAAAAGATATAGCGTTTGTTTTCCCAGGACAAGGCTCTCAGGCAATCGGCATGGGGAAAGATTTTTACGATAAAAGCCCGCTTGTGCAGGATATTTTCAAAAAAGCTTCAAACAGGCTTGGTATAGACATGTGTGCTTTGATGTTCGAAGAGAATGAGAATTTGAACGAAACGGAATTTGCACAGCCTGCTATACTTCTGGTAAGTGCGGCGGCATTGAGATTGTTTCAAGAAAATATGGATATCACGCCCAAATTTGTTCTTGGACATTCTCTTGGCGAAATAACTTCGCTGATAGCCGCGGGTGCGCTTGATATGTATGACGCGCTGGAGCTTGTAAGGGCGCGCGGACTTTTGATGAAAAAGGCGTGTGAAGGTAAAAATGCCGCTATGATGGTGCTTGTCGGGCTTGATGATGAAAAAAGCGAAAATATCTGCGAAGAAGCAAGACAGAGCGGTCATAAAATCTGGGCGGCAAACTATAACAGCGACGGACAAATCGTCATAGCAGGATTAAAAGACGACCTGAATCTTTATGCCGATAAATTTAAAGCAGACGGCGCAAAAAGAGTTATGCTTTTGCCAATGTCCGTAGCAAGCCACTGTCCGCTTTTGGAAGATGCAAAAGCGCCGCTTCGTGAAAAATTGGAAGCTTTTATCAAAGAGAGTTTCAAATCTCCCGTCATCTCAAACGTAAACGCCAAAGCCTACAGCAGCAAAAAAGAGGCTGTGGAGCTGCTTGAAAATCAGCTTGTATCGCCTGTTTTATACAAGCAATCCGTAAGCAGACAAAAGGCGGATGCTTTTATAGAGTTCGGCGGCTCCGTTTTGAAGGGCTTAAACAAAAGGCTAAACAACGCGCCAACCTTTAGTATAACCGACACGGCAACACTTGAAGAAACGCTAAATACGATTAAAGAGGCAAAATGAAAATAGCTGTCATGGGGGCAATGGTAGAAGAGATAACCCCGCTTTTGGAGAGATTTAAAGAGTATGAGAGGGTAGAGTTCGGCGGCAACAGATTTTACACCTTGAAATACAAGGGTATTGATGTAACCATCGCCTATAGTAAAATCGGCAAGGTAAACGCGGCTCTCACGGCATCCATACTGATAAATAGATTCGGAGCGCAAAAGCTGCTTTTTTCTGGAGTTGCCGGAGCTGTAGATGAAACGCTTCATATAGGCGACCTCATAGCTGCAGACTATTTGGTGCAGCACGACCTTGACATAACGGTATTTGGACATCCTTACGGCTTCGTGCCAGAGGGCAAAATATTTATAAAAAGCGATGAACAGCTTTTACAAATAGCTGACAAAACGGCATCTTCACTTGGACTGACATTAAAAAGAGGTATCATCGCTACAGGCGACCAGTTTATCAACAGCCATGAAAAAAAAGAGTGGATAAAAAAGACATTCAATGCAAACGCTATCGAGATGGAGGGAGCGGGTGTGGCATTTGTATGCGATGCGCTTGGCATTCCGTTTTTTATTTTACGTGCGATAAGCGATGCGGCAGATGCAAAAGCGGGCTTTGATTTTGACGAATTTTTACAAAGCAGTTCAAAGATAAGCGCCGACTTTATCATCGCGATGCTTGAGAGGATGGCATAACCTTGGAAGAGATAAATATCAGTAAATCAATCCTGCGTTCAATGGGCAGGGCAAACGCAAAATACTCCCTCATTACAGAGGGCGACAAGGTGCTTTTGGGGCTTAGCGGTGGTAAAGATTCGCTCTCTTTGGCTCATGCGCTTAAACATATGCAGCATGTAGCGCCTTTTAAGTTTGAATTTGAAGCCGCAACCGAAACTTACGGCATGGGCGAGAATTTGAACACTTTGCATAAACACTGCGGACAATACGCCATTAGACACACCATCATAGATACAACAATCTTTGAGCTGGCAAAGGATAAAATACGCAAAAACTCCTCATTTTGCAGTTTTTTCTCGCGCATGAGAAGAGGCGCGCTATATACTTACGCGCTTGAAAACGGCTTTAATAAACTCGCCCTTGCACACCATCTTGACGATGCGGCGGAGAGTTTTTTTATGAATTTTATGAACAACGGCACTTTGCGCTCAATGCCGCCGATTTACAAAGCCGACAACGGACTTATCGTCATCCGCCCGTTGATACATGTAAGGGAGAGACAGCTGCGTGATAATGCCCGACTAAACAATCTCCCCACGATAGGCGACGAAGCGTGTCCGGCTATGCGATTTGACGTGAAAATGCCTCATGCAAGATATGAAACAAAAGAACTTTTGGCAAATCTTGAAAAATCGCACCCTTCCCTTTTCACATCGCTCAAAGGCGCATTTGAAAAGGTGCAGATAAACTCCTTTTGTCAAAAAGAGTTTTTGGAGATTTAACATTATAAAAAGGTGGGCGGGTATGAAGCGGCAATTTGTCGTTTTAATGTTTTGGCAAATTTTGCACTTGCAAATGACACTGATTTGGCACGAACGCATGGCAAAACATACAGTAAGACAATAATTTGCAAAATGTTGATAATGGCGGCAATATCATATGTTATTGGTGCATGGTTGATGCAAAAATACCGAAAATATTTTTAAAGAGATAAGATGCTGAAAAATAATGCCGCAAGTTTTTATGATATGCCGGAAGTGCAGAAAAACCGCTGGAAAATATTTGTAAGTGTTTCGCTTTTTACATTTATGGCTACGCTTGACGGCAGTATCGTAAGTATCGCGCTTCCGACAATCACGGAAAGCCTCAATATCCCGATGAATAAATCCATCTGGATAGTCGCCGTTTATATGATAACTATCTGCACATTTTTGGTACTTTTCGGTAAAATCGGCGATATAGTTGGCAAAATAAAAATTTTTCGCATAGGCACGCTCATATTTGTCGGCGGTACATTTTTGTCAGGTCTTGCAAACTCTTTGGAGATACTCATCGCCGCGCGCGTCGTGCAGGCTTTAGGCGCTGGTATGACGATGTCCACAAATCTTGGCATCATAACAGAGATATTCACGCCGCAAGAACGCGGTAAAGCGCTTGGTTTCATAGGCTCCGTCGTATCTCTGGGCACTATTACGGGTCCAAGTATGGGTGGTGTTATCGTGCATTATCTCCCATGGTCGTATATTTTTTGGCTAAATATCCCATTCGGACTTTTGACGCTTTTTTTAGGAACAAAATATCTGCCCAAAGATATATCAAAAACAAAAAGCAGAGTTGATTTTACAGGCTTTTTTATCTATGCGGCGGCGATTATACTATTTTTTGGCTCTATGTTTGCGGGGCAGGAGATGGGATTTGGCAATATAGCAATACTAATAACGCTTGCCATCTCACTGCTTTTTGTCATATTTTTCATTAAATACGAATACGGCAAAAGTTCACCTTTGATAGAGTTTGCTATATTTAAAAACAAAACCGTAACTACAGGACTTATATGCGCCTTTATAGTATTCGGCACAAACTTTTTTGTTTTCATATTGATGCCCTTTTACCTGCAAACCGCCAGAGGCTACACACCAAGTGCGGCGGGATTTATCTTGATGGCTTTTCCTATCGTCATGGTGATAGCAGCGCCCATAGCGGGAAGTCTTGTAAATAGATTTGGAGCGAATAGGCTGATAATGCTGGGACTTAGCATCATAGCGCTTGTAAATTTACTGCTTATCTTTATAAAGATAGATACAAATATCGTCTATTTCATCACGCTTATAGCGCTTATCGGACTTGGGAATGCACTTTTTCAATCCCCCAACAACACAATTATCATGAGTTCAGCTGACAAACGTTATCTTGGCGTCATCGGCAGCTTGAACGCACTTGCAAGAAATGTTGGGAATATCGTCGGCGTAACATTTGCCACAACGATACTTTTTACCGCGATGAGTTTCAAAGCAGGCGGACACATCTCTACTTACATTAAAGGCGAAGAGGAGCTGTTTATATTTGGTATGCACGTTACGTTTATCGTATCACTGGTATTTATGCTGATAGCTTTGGTAATATCGTTTACGCAAAACAACAAAATCAAATAGAAGTTTATCTGGCTATTTAAGCAGTGAATATTGCGCCGCAAGCATACTATTTGCAAAATTAATCTGTTTATATACGGCTTTAAAGCTATCACTATTTTGAAGTGCGCCGTTTAATAAACCTTGCAAAGACAAACTAACAAATATTGCCGATGAACGCGCTTGACAATTTATGGATTTTGTTTGATTAAATTCTATATCGGTGAATACGCTGAAATTTAATAAAGCTTCTTGTAATTTCTTGTTTTGCGGCTGACATAATGCCTTTAGGTATATATAATCATAAAATGCCGACTTAGGTTCAAGTTCCCAAATTTCATCATTAAATTTAAAATATATTAAAGAGCCAGAATTTTTAAGCCGCTCGTCTCTTTTCGCCGCTGATGGACTGCAATGAAGCAAATCCATAAATGGACCTCCGTTTTCAAAAATTTTAGAGGATTGATATATATTTTCTACTGTGTAGTAATGCCCATCTCCATTATCATACTGAAGATGAAAAGCGCTTAAATCAATCCCTGTTTGGCTTGGTGATTTTGATGAAATCTCCAAAACTGTTAAGTTCGGATTTGATTTGATTATGGCTTCATGAAATGCGGCGATTGTTTTGCGCTTTTGCGATATATCAAAACCGCCATAAAAATTGAATTCAAATTTTTTTTCTACAAACAATATACCATTTTTATCACTTGGCATAAAACAAACCCTTGTCGCGCGCGCTTGCTTTTTATTTTTTACCATTACCGCTCCTTAAAGTGTTGAATTAGCTCATTAATATATTTTGTATCTTGCATTTTTTTATTAATTTTATCTTTTAAATTTTCTTTTCTAATTAAATCTTTCAAGGAAATAGGAATAGTTTCTTTAATATATTTAGATGGAATAGTTTCTTTGATTACAACTTCCGCTTGAATATCTGTTGTATCGTTTTTTGCATGATTAATAGTTCTTTGTTCTACTCTTGTATAAGACGACAAGAAAACATCAAATTTTTCTTTAAACATAAACTTAAATGCCTCAACAGAGCTGTAACTGCCGTCTATTTCATCTATGCGCCTACAGTAGCGAATTTCGTTACTAGCGCCATTTGTATAATAAAAAAGAGGCAAACTAAAATAATCGTCAAACAGTAACTCATTGGCATCAAATAATAAAAGCGTAAATTCATAGTTGTAATCTCGCATTTTGCTTGATAACATGTCGATATTTGGTATGGTAACAGACAGACAAATGCCATCGCGATTGTTATCCCAACGTGACTCATCAGTATAAACAAAAGGGATTTTATTATGCTCCATTTTTTTATTGACATCAGTCCGTATTTATGAATGCTTTTAATATTTTCTATGGGTGTAAAATGGACAAGCCATTTAATTTCGCGCTTTTCAAGCTCTTGTTTGATTAGTCTATTCCATATTGTACGATACTGTTTGAGTAATGTTGTTTGCTCTACGCTAAAACAATCAGTTTGTATGTCTAAAGCTACACATACGCTGTCTAAATGCTCATTACAGAAAGACTTTCCAAATCCACGCTCTTGTAAAAGTTCATTAAGCTCTAAAATATTCATCAGTTAATGCCTTATCATTTTTTGAATACATTTCAAAAGCACTGTAAGCAGGTAGATTTTTTAAACAGCGAAATTTGGGTTTTACTGCCTTACTTTCCGCAAATCTCTTCTCTTGTCATTCTCGGATATACTATCGTACCATTGGCGTTTTTTAGCGTTGCTATGGAGCATACCATATCCGTATATAAGAGAAATTCGCCTTTTGAGTTGTACCAGTATTGGTTAAAAGAGTTGTCTTCAATCAAAAAAAGTCCGTTAGATAAAGATTCTATCGTACCTTCATGTTTTAGTTCGCTTATTATGCTGCCGTTTTTATCTATGAGGCTCCACAATACGCCTATTTTGACTGCCGCAACATCGTTTAAGTTAAAATTCACTGCGCCGTCAAATGCCGCTTTTATGACACTGTCGCCTTTAGTGTTGATATAGCCCAATTTGCCGTTACTTTGTACGATGGAAAGCCCGCGCGTAAAATCAGAAGCGTAATCAAACTGCGGTTTTATTACTATGGAACCGTTGGTATCGATAAAGCCGTATTTACCGTTTTTTCTAATTGCCGCAAGAAATTCTTCGTTGAAGCTGTGTACAAAGTCAAATTCGGCTTTTATTATCAATTCACCGTATTTATCAATAAAGCCCCATTTTCCGTTTATCTTAACTCTTGCCAAACCGCTTTCGTCAAACGCATAAGCGTCCTCAAACTGCGGTTTTATGACCATTTTACCCTTTTCGTCAATAAATCCCCATTTATCCTGCCATCGCACTGGAGCCAAACCATTTTCAGCAAAATTTTTAGCTTCATTAAATTGAGGCTCTATAGCGATAAAACCGTCGTCATTGAGATATCCCCATTGATTGTGTATCTTAACGGCGGCTAAATAGTTGGAAGAGAAACTTTCAGCATCATCAAATTTCGTATCTACAATCCACTTTCCCTTGAAGTTGATAAAAATACCCTTGTATTCACTGCCGACAAGCGCTAAGCCGATGGAAGAGAATGGATTTGCATAATCAAAAACAGGATCTATAGCTATATCGCCCTTTGAGTTCAAAAAGCCGCATCCGATGAGACAAAAACTGCTCATTTCGTTTGCGAACATATTCTCTTTTGCGTTGCATGCCAAAAGCAACATTATCACCAAAACTATGCGCTTCATCAATGTCTGTTCCCACTCTAAAATTTAGTCCGAATATTATATCAAAATCCCCTTTAAAATAAACCCTTTAAGAAATATATTTGAAATTTTACTCTGCGGCTGCTTTAATTTATGATATTATTGCAATATCTAAAAAGGAGTGTTTACATGCAGCAGACAAAAGCTATAAAAGCCTCGAATTTATGGAAAGAGAAGGATATAATTACAGATTTTGACGGTTCGTTTATCAAAAAGATAAGTCAAGAGTGGACAGCCATCAGCGCAGGCACAAAAGAGAGTTACAATACCATGACGGCATCATGGGGAGGCATCGGCTATCTTTGGCAAAGAGACGTTGCGATAGTTTATGTACGTCCTACGCGCTTTACATACGACTTTACGGAAAAATCGGACTATTTCACGCTCACGTTTTTTGACCAAAAACTAAAGGCCAAGGTGCATAAAATCTTCGGCAACAAATCCGGACGCGATACAAATAAAGCCAAAGAGGCAAACTTAACGCCGATATATTTTGACGAAAATATTATAAGTTTTGAGGAAGCAAAAGAGGTGATAGTCTGCAAAAAGATATATTTTGACGACTTTAAACCGAATAATTTTCTGGACAAGACAATCAACGACATGTATCCTGCCAAAGATTATCACAGAGTTTACATCGGCGAGATAAAGAAGTTTTATAAAAAGCAGTAGTGCTTTGCAGTTGATATCTTTTTTTACATGAGGGCGAAGCGTACACATCTCATATAAGCCAAAGACTATAATATTTAAAGCCTTTTGTATAAAAATAACGACCTTTTTGCTATTCATGCATAAACGACAAACTTATGAAGAAAAGCCAAAATCTTCTTTTTTGTCGCTTATGCATCTTTTTCTCATTAATGTATCGTTTCTATTGTTTATGCGAACTCCTCCGTCATTTCCAATGTCTTTTTCTGTTATTCATGTACATTTTCCGTCATTCCCGCAACGAGCAAAGAGTTTTCGTAGAAAACGATATGTGTGAGGCAGGCTGGAATCCAAACTAATTAAAATCATAAAAGAAAAATAGAAACAGACGATAAAAACATCAATCTCTTTCACAAATACATGTTTTATTTGTAAGTTCTTTTTGGATTCCAGCCTGCGCGGAAGCGACGGATATTGTGCGTTTTTGCTTACAGTATAGCTCATGCGAGTATGAACGATTTTATGTATTGTTTCCATCATTCATATACTCCGTTCTGTCGCTTATACGTCCTGCTCTGTCATTTCAGCGTTGTTTTCTGTCGTCCTTGATTGTTTCTGTTATTCATGTTGCCCTCCCGCGTAATTTTTATTCCTATTTTCGTCATTCCCGCTTGCGCGGGAATGACGGAGGTGGGGGGTGAATACTCGCATTCTTTGCTGCAAAAGCAAACAAGTTGCCTCTGCCTCATAAACGTCGTAATCGCCTGCGCGGGAATGACGGAAAATATGGAGTTTCTTTTGGTTTTCACCTGCCTTACGATGAAACAATATTGCTCGTGCATAATTAGGGCAAGATAAAAGAAGCATAAAGGGCATGGTTCACAGTGAAACAATATCGTCCACGTAGGAATGACAAGGAGAAACGCGAATTACAAAGTATTGCTTAATCAATCACATAAGCGAAATGCTTTTGCGCTGTATCGCTCATGGTTGTTTTCAAATTGCACTACCGCGGCTTTCATCTATCCACATAGTTATTTTCAAATACAGGGCAGAGTGAAAACATTAGGGTCTAACCTTGCCCACCCACCCACATAGTTATTTTCAAATAACGCTAATGCAGAGACTCGAATACTTATATAAGTTGCTGTATTTGTAGAAATCAAAATACTAAACGCTAAGTTCTTGGGCTTGAATACTTATATAAGTTACTGTATTTTTGTTTCAAATTATATTTATATCCACTTTCTCGCCGTTTAATATTTTGTTCATATTTCTCATTGAGCAAAACTCTCCGCACATACTGCATGTATCTTTGTTTGCAGGTACGGACTCTGCCCTGTAGCGTCTTGCCTTTTGCGGGTCAATCGCGAGGTTGAACATACACTCCCAATCCACTCTTTGGCGTGCGCGGCTCATATTGTCGTCCAGATTTCTGACATTGGCAACGCCTTTTGCAATATCAGCGGCGTGCGCGGCTATTTTGGAAGCTATGATACCATCTTTCATATCATCAAAGTTTGGAAGCCTCAAATGTTCTGCCGGCGTTACATAGCACAAAAACGCCGCTCCATGCCATGCCGCTATCGCTCCGCCTATGGCTGAAGTTATGTGGTCGTATCCAGGCGCTATATCGGTTACCAAAGGACCCAAAACATAAAAAGGCGCGCCGTGGCAGAGGCTCTTTTGGATTTTCATATTTGTTTCTATCTGGTCAAGCGGCATATGTCCGGGACCCTCTATAATCACCTGCACATCTTTTTCCCAAGCCTTTTTTGTAAGTTCTCCTAATGTGATAAGCTCCTCTATCTGACAAGCGTCGCTTGCATCATGAGTAGAACCCGGACGGCATGCGTCTCCAAGGCTTATCGTTACGTCAAATTCGCAGCAAATCTCCAGCAGTTCGTCAAAATACTCATAAAAAGGATTTTCATTTCCCGTCATCTCCATCCATGCAAATATCAATGAACCGCCGCGCGAGACGATATTTGTGAGGCGGCTTTTGGAGTTTTTGAATTTTTGTGCCGTGTGTTTGTTGAGTCCTGCATGGATAGTAAGAAAATCTATACCGTCAATTGCGTGCATTCTTACGACTTCAAGCCAATCTTTGGAGCTGATTTCGGCAAGCGGCTTTTTGCAAAATACCAATGCGTCGTATATCGGAACGGAGCCGAGCATAACGGTTGATATATCTGTCAATTTTTTGCGAAAAGACCTTGTGTCTCCAGATGTGCTTAAATCCATAATAGCATCCGCGCCAAGCTCTATCGCGCCCGCCGCCTTTTTAAGCTCTTCATTGTAACTGCTGCTGTCTTTTGAAATGCCAAGATTTACATTTATCTTTGTCTTGAGCCTTTCGCCGATTGCACGCGGCTGAAGGCTTTTGTGATTTTTGTTGGCAGGTATGACGGCAACGCCTCTTGCTATCATTTCTCTTAACGTTTCCGCCTCTATCTCTTCGTAAAGGGCGGCTTTTCTTATCTCTTCAGTTATGATGCCCTCACGCGCGGCTTGCATTTGTGTGTAATACTGCATTTTTGTCCTTTAAAATAATAACAGGAAAAATGCGTTTAGGAATAAAGCAGTGCGGTAAATCCCTACGACAGCATTACCTGTACAGGTTCAAAGGGTATAATCTCAGCCGAAATATTTCAGCACCCCATGTTATGAAGATGGGATTATATTCTTTTTTTATAAAGGCAAGATAAAAGCATTTGTATGGTATGATTTTACTCATTTTACACAGGCAAAACATATAATGCAAAAGCGATTTAAAACAAAACAGATAAGTGTCGGCGGCGTATTAATCGGTGGAGAGGCACCTATTAGCGTTCAGTCCATGACATTTTCCAAAACGCGCGATATAAAATCTACCGTAGAACAGATAAAACGGCTTGAAAACGCCGGGTGCGATATCGTACGCGCAGCTGTGCTTGATTATGAAGATGCGTATGCCCTAAAAGCAATAAAATCACAAATATCCATTCCGCTTGTGGCGGATATTCATTTTAACTATCGTCTGGCTTTGATAGCATCTGAAGCCGCTGACTGCATCAGGATAAATCCGGGCAATATCGGCGAAAAATCGCGTGTCAAAGAGGTCGTGAAAGCCTGCAAGGAGCGCG
>JAISNG010000145.1 GCA_031276365.1 Campylobacteraceae bacterium
GTGCGGCGGACGAGCTGCAAGCTTTGATAGAAAAAGAGGGCGGCAAAGCGGCGGTTATAGGGTTTGACACTACCGATGAAGAGGCGTTTATAAACGGCGTCAAGACTATCATTGAGAGTGATGGGGAACTTTCGTATCTTGTCAATAATGCGGGCGTAACGAATGATAAATTGGCTCTTCGTATGAAAAAAGAGGATTTTACATCGGTGATTGATGTAAATTTGACTGGTGTATTTATAGGATGCAGAGAAGCTTTGAAGGTTATGAGCAAACAGCGTTTCGGAAGCGTTGTAAATATCGCCTCCGTTGTCGGTGAAACGGGCAATGTTGGACAGGCAAATTATTCGGCAAGCAAAGGCGGCGTTATCGCCATGACAAAAACTTTTGCACAGGAAGCCTCATCCCGCAATGTACGTTTTAACTCTGTAACTCCAGGTTTTATCGCCACTGATATGACGGATAAATTAAGTGATGAGATAAAAGCCTCTTTTGTAGAAAAGATACCTCTTAAACGCTTCGGTCTGCCGAAAGATATTGCCAATGCCGCAGCGTTTTTGTTGAGCGATGAAGCGGCTTATATTACTGGAGAAACGCTAAAAGTAAACGGCGGCATATACATGTAAGAATATTATGCGCTTTAAAAAGCGCATAATATTTTAAAACAAGAGTGATTAAAATCTATTGCTGTTTGTACAGTATCAGTATTTTGTGAGCGATTTTGAAATCCATTTTGTTATTGTTGCAGTCATGTATATTTAAAAAATTTAAGTGATTTTTCTTGGCAAATATTATAAAGAGTGTCAAATTTTTATTATGCCTTTTTTATTGCTCTATGCAAAACAAAGTCCGTAAACAACACAATTAGACCAAAAAATATATAATATTTTTAAGCATATCTAAATATATTATTACATGCAAAAAATAAACAAAAACACACCGATAAAAGCAAAATCTATCTCATTGCCCATTCCCAAAACGGAACAAGTTCGCATGTCAGTCCGTCGTCTTTGTATTTGCCTTTATTACCGAGCGTGATAACCTGCAGACTTGTTATACCGAGTGATTTTAACTCTTTTGAGAGTTTTTTAAATAGGCGGTTTATGAGCTGCGGCTGCAAAAATGGTACGCAAAGTACGCCAAGAGAGTGTTTGGGCAGATAAAAATCAAGTGTCTGTGTATAAAAAATCTGCCGATTTTTTTTGACCAATTCGCAAAAGACAATATTTTGAAATTTAAATATGAAATCTTTCTCAAACGTAAGTATATTTTTAAGCGAAAAATCCGCAAAATAGAGCTTTTTTGCCGCTCCATGTTTATCAAATCGGCTGACAAGGTATATCAAATGTTCCTCTTCAAATTGGGCTGTTTTGGCGTAAATAGTGTCTTTTGAAAGCTTGATATTTGGCTTTAAAAGCTCATAGAGTCTATGTATGCTAAGCGTTTGCGCTTGCAAAAGTGAGATATTTTTTAGTATCGCAAACGAATTTTTTGCGTATGTTTGAAGCGCTGTTTGCATCTGTTTTACATCTGCTCCGCCAAAAGCCATCTGCGGATATGTGCCGCTTTTTTCAAAAAGATTGAAAATACTCTCAATATTTTGATGTTTTTTATCAAAGCTGAATGATACAAACTCTTCAAAATCCAAAAGCGGTACAAAAAGCTCGTCAAACCCGTCAATATCAAGTCTTTTAAGACTGCTTAGTATTATATTTTCAGCCTTTGGAATATCACATTGAAAATCAAAATGCTCCAAAACGACAACTTTAACGCCGTTTTTATCAATAAAACTTTGGAGCTGTTTTATCCTGTCAGCTTCCACTCTGATATCGGAAAAGTCAATATAGAGCAGCTCTTTTCGTGGAAATTTGTTCAAATAATCTACAATAATAGAACTTTTTCCGCTAAATCTCGGACCAAAAAGAGCCGTTTTTTTAGCTGTTATCTCATATTTGCGCGCTAATATTCCGCGTGTTTTGGGCGGATTGTCGTACAAAATCTCTAAAATATCCATGCTATCATTCCATATTTTTAATGACTTTATTCCTTTTAAAAAGGAAAAAATATAGGAAATTTTATCATAAAAATAGGCAAAAAGTACCAAAACCATTGACTTTTAGAAAAAGTTTAAGTAAAATCACACTCCTTTTTAAGGTTATCAGCAAAACTTTTTATAGTGCAAGAAGCTCTTAAAGACAGTTTGGCGATAACAAGTTCTTTATTTGAGGGATTTTCATGGAAAAGATTCGTCTTAAGCTCAAAGCTTATGATCACAGAGTGTTAGACCGTTCAGTTGCTTCGATAGTAGAAGCCGTAAAGCGTACAGGCGCTGAGATAAAGGGTCCCATTCCGATGCCTACAAAAATTAAGCGCTACACAGTGCTTAGGTCTCCTCACATCAACAAAGATTCACGCGAACAGTTCGAGATAAGAATTCATACAAGAATGATAGATATCGTTGCAGCTACGACTGATACGGTTGATTCGCTTATGAAGCTTGACTTGGCTCCTGAAGTCAATGTTGAAGTTAGAGCGATGGGCAATTAGTTTAAGGATATTAAATGGAATTTATAGTAGAAAAAATTGGAATGAGCAGAACGATAGCAGCTCAAAGCACACCTGTTACTCTGCTTCGCGTCTTAAAGGTTAAAGTCTGCACCTTAAATGAAAACAGCAGTGCGGTTGTGGCTTACAGCGACGGCAAAAGCACAAATAAAGCAGTTGCTGGACAGCAGAAAAAATTTGGATTAAGCGCGGAGTTTAACCGCTTTGCAACACTTGAAAAAGTTGCAAACACGGAAACGGGCGATTTGGATGTTTCATCTTTAGAGAATGCAAAAGTTATTCAAATCACCTTCAAAAGCAAAGGCAGAGGCTTCAGCGGCTTGATTAAACGTCATGGATTTGCTGGCGGACCTGCGGCGCACGGAAGCAGATTTCACAGAACATCAGGTTCTATCGGTAACCGCGAATGGCCTGGACGCGTTCAAAAAGGACGCAAGATGGCAGGGCATTACGGCAATGAGAATGTAAGCGTTAAAAATGATTTCGTTTCGTTTGATGCTTCAAGCGGCGTTTTGGTAGTAAAAGGTTCGGTTTCGGGCGCAAACGGAGCGCTTGGACGAGTAAGGATTGTTAAATGAGTAAAAACAGTATAAAAGCAATTGTTTTAGATGACAAGCTTCAAAAAAAAGGTGATTTTGATTTGCCGCAAGATTATGCGCAGATAAACTCCCACAATCTTTATCTTTATACAAAATCCTATTTGGCGGCTTTGAGAGAAAACGTTGCGCATACGAAGAACAAAGGTTCCGTAAGCGGCGGCGGTAAAAAGCCATGGAGCCAAAAAGGCAGAGGCGGAGCGAGAGCAGGAAGCTCAAGGTCATCCGTATGGGTAGGCGGCGGTTCGGCATTTGGACCCAGAGGCAACAGAAATTATGATTTGAAAGTCAATAAAAAGCAGAAAAAACTTGCACTTCAATATGCGCTTTTTGAAAAGGCAAAAGCAAATGCGCTTTTTGTAGTAGATACGCTGGAGATTGCTTCCGGCAAGACAAAAGAGGCTGCAGCCGTTATCAAAAGCCTGAATGCGAGAGATACTCTTGTCGTGAAAGATTTGATTGATGAAAAGACATTTTTGGCGTTTAGAAACATCAATAATGCATATTTGGTAGAGGCAAGCGAACTAAACGCTTATGTAGCAGCGGCATTTCGTGCGGTTATAATAGAAAAATCCGTATTGGAAAATATAATAAAAGAGGGCTAAAATGGCAGATATTACCGACATAAAAGCGATACTCTATACCGAAAAAAGTTTAAGTCTGCAAGAAGACGGAACGGTCGTTATCCAGACATCCGTCAAAATGACAAAAAACGGACTTAAAGAGGTTTTGAAAAACTATTTTGGCTTTTCACCCTTGAAGATAAACTCACTTCGGGTAAATGGTAAAACAAAAAGATTTCGCGGACGCATTGGAACAAGAAATGATTATAAAAAATTCTATGTTAAGCTGCCTGAAGGCGCTAAATTAGAAAACGTGGAGGCGTAATATGGCAATTAAAACATACAAACCCTATACCCCGAGCCGCCGTTTTTTGACAGGGCTTAGCAACAAAGATATTACGGCAAAACCAAGTGTTGCTTCACTGCTTGTGAAACTTCCAGTAACAGCAGGAAGAAACAGTTACGGACGCATCACCTCAAGACATAAAGAGGGCGGAGCGAAGAAGTTTTACAGAATTATAGACTTTAAAAGGTCAAAATTCGGCGTAGAGGGCAAAGTTGAGGCTATAGAGTATGACCCTAACAGAAACTGCCGCATAGCATTGATAGTCTATAAAGACGGCGACAAGAGATATATCCTTCAGCCATCAGGTCTTAAAGTAGGAGATGCGGTAGCATCTGCCGAGGAAGGACTTGATATCAAACCTGGAAATGCTATGAAGCTGAAAGCCATACCAATAGGTACCATCATTCACAATATAGAGTTAAAACCAGGTCATGGCGGACAGATAGCAAGAAGCGCCGGCGGTTACGCTCAACTTATGGGCAAAGAGAACAAATATGTTATCTTAAGACTTCCAAGCGGCGAAATGAGACAGGTTTTGGGCGAGTGCATGGCAACCGTTGGTGTGATAGGCAACGAAGATTGGTCAAATGTTACAATCGGCAAAGCGGGACGCAACAGATATTTTGGTGTAAGGCCTCAAACAAGAGGCTCCGCGATGAACCCTGTTGATCACCCGCACGGCGGAGGCGAAGGTAAGAAAAATTCAGGACGCCACCCTGTTACTCCTTGGGGTAAACCTACCAAGGGTGCGAAAACTCGCAAGAAAAAAGCGAGCGATAAACTGATTATTTCCAGAAGAAAAGGAAAATAGCGATGGCAAGATCACTTAAAAAAGGACCTTTTGTAGATGCTCATCTTGCAAAGAAAGTAACAGCTGCAAAATCGTCCAACGACAATAAACCAATAAAGACATGGTCAAGAAGAAGCACGATTGTTCCAGAAATGATTGGGCTGACTTTCAATATTCATAACGGCAAAACATTCATACCTCTTTATATTACCGAAAATCACATCGGCTATAAATTGGGCGAGTTTGCTCCAACGCGCACTTTCAAGGGACATAAAGGTTCCGTGCAGAAAAAAATCGGCAAGTAAGGATAGATAATGAGTAATGCAATATTAAAATTTATCCGCGTATCGCCGACAAAAGCGCGTTTGATAGCAAAAGAGGTACAAGGCATGAATGCCGAGCTTGCACTTGCTGCTCTTGAATTTACGCCAAATAAAGGCGCTAAAATTATCTCTAAGGTTATTGCTTCTGCTGTTTCAAACGGCGGATTTGAGCCAAACGAGGTTGTCGTCTCTTCATGCAGAGTTGATGCAGGTCCGGTGTTAAAACGCTTTATGCCGCGCGCACGCGGAAGCGCTTCACACATTCGCAAACCTACAGCTCATATATTTGTAGAAGTAAGCAAAACAAAGAAGGAAGATTAATATGGGTCAAAAAGTAAATCCGATTGGTCTAAGACTTGGAATTAACAGAAATTGGGAATCAAGATGGTTTCCTGGCAAGCAGGTACTCGCTTCAAATATAAGCGAAGATTACAAGATAAGAAAATTTTTGAAAAAAGAGCTTTTTTACGCAGGCGTGAGCCAGATATTGATAGAGCGAACGGCTAAAAAACTGAGAGTAACAGTTGTAGCGGCACGTCCTGGTATCATTATCGGCAAAAAAGGCTCCGATATAGAAAAACTCAAAGACAAACTTCAAAAGCTTGCCGATAAAGAGGTGAATGTAAATATTAAAGAAGAGAGGCGTCCTCAAGCGTCCGCTCAACTTGCCGCAGAAAATGTAGCTATGCAGCTTGAACGCCGCGTAGCATTCCGCCGTGCGATGAAAAAAGTTATCCAAGGCGCTCAAAAATCAGGCGCAAAAGGTATCAAAATCTGCGTTGCAGGTCGTCTTGGCGGAGCAGAAATGGCAAGAACAGAGTGGTATCTTGAGGGAAGAGTTCCTTTGCATACGCTAAGAGCCAAAATTGATTATGGTTTTGCTGAGGCTTACACGACATACGGAATTATCGGCGTTAAAGTCTGGATATTCAAAGGCGAAGTTCTCCAAAAGGGAATCCAAGTAGAGAAAACAGTTGAAGAGCCGAGAAAACCTAAAATTCCGCGAGCAAAAAAAGAGAGGGGTAATTAATCATGTTAATGCCTAAACGTACAAAATATAGAAAACAGATGAAAGGGCGCAACCGCGGCAAAGCTGCACGCGCAACTTCAATCGCTTTTGGTGAAATGGCTCTTAAAGCCGTGGAAGCAGGCAGAATCAATTCGCGTCAGATAGAAGCGGCTCGTATCGCGATGACAAGACATGTAAAAAGACAAGCCAAAACATGGATTAGAGTATTCCCAGATAAACCAATTACCAAAAAACCATTGGAAACCAGAATGGGTAAAGGTAAAGGCAGCGTTGAATTATGGGTGATGAATATCCAGCCCGGACGCATCATTTATGAGATAGCAGGAATCGACGAACAGTTGGCAAAAGAGGCTTTGACATTGGCTATGCATAAACTTCCTTTCAAAACCAAAATCGTAACCAGGGATAGTGAAAATGAAATATACTGAGTTAAATGAGAAGAGTGTTCAGGATTTGAATGCATTATTAAAAGAGAAAAAGGTGCTTTTGTTTACATTGAAACAAAAGCTTAAAACCATGCAGCTGACAAACCCTAACGAGATTAGAAATGTTCGCAAAGACATTGCTAAAATCAATACAGCAATCGCAGCGGCGAAATAGAATATACGGGGGTTAAAAAATGGCATTAAAAAGAGAAATTCAGGGCATTGTAGTACAAAAAGCCGGAGATAAGACAGCTACCGTTTTGGTAGAGAGAAGAGTTATGCACCCAAAATATAGAAAAATCGTCAAAAGATTCAAAAAGTATTTGGTACATGACGAAGCAAACGAATCAAAAGCAGGAGACGTAGTTTTGGCAGTTGAGTGCAGACCGATTTCAAAAAGAAAATCTTTTCGCTTAAAAGAGATTGTTGCGGCAGGAGTTGAGTAATGATTCAGAGTTTTACAAGACTTGCAGTTGCCGATAACAGCGGTGCGAAAGAGATTATGTGTATTAAGGTTTTGGGCGGAAGTAAAAGAAGATACGCTACAGTGGGCGATGTCATCGTAGCATCTGTTAAAAAGGCTATTCCAAACGGAAAAGTAAAAAAAGGTCAGGTTGTAAAAGCTGTTATCGTAAGAACCAAAAAAGAGATTCACCGTGAAAACGGCTCTTTGATTAGATTTGACGAAAATGCGGCGGTTATACTTGACAACAAAGGCGAGCCGATAGGAACGAGAATTTTTGGACCTGTCAGCCGTGAAGTGCGATACGCAAACTTCATGAAAATCGTCTCTTTGGCACCGGAGGTTTTATAATGGCGGTCAAATTTAAAATAAAAAAAAATGACTTGGTAAAAGTTATTGCCGGCGATGATAAGGGCAAAAGCGGTAAGGTTTTACGCGTACTGCCCAAAACTTCGCAAGTTGTTGTAGAGGGATGCAAGATAGCTAAAAAAGCCGTCAAACCAAGCGACAAGACAAAAAACGGCGGATGGGAAAACAGAGAGATGCCTATTCACATCTCAAATGTAGCAAAGGCAGAGGATTGATAAATGAGTATACTTAAAGTTAAATTTAATAACGAAATAAAACCTCTTTTGATTAAAGAGTTGGGTATCAAAAACTCTATGCTTGTTCCGTCTCTTGAAAAAGTTGTGATAAGCGTAGGCGCAGGAGACAGCGCAAAAGATGCGAAAGTTATACAAAATATGGCTGATACGATATCGTTGATAGCGGGTCAAAAGGCGATTATCACAAACGCGCGCAAATCAGTTGCGGGCTTTAAGGTAAGAGAAGGCTTCCCCGTAGGTATCAAAGTTACGCTAAGAGGCTCCAATATGTACAACTTCCTTACAAAGCTTATATCTGTAGCGCTTCCGAGAGTTAAAGATTTCAGAGGATTGCCAAGAAGTGGATTTGACGGACGCGGCAGTTATAACTTCGGACTTCAAGAACAGCTCATGTTTCCCGAGGTTGATTATGATAAAATCATCAAAACTCACGGCATGAACATAACTATCGTAACTACGGCAAAAAATGATAAAGATGCATTTAAGTTACTGGAACTAATCGGTATTCCATTTGTGAGAGGATATAAATAATGGCTAAAAAATCAATGATTGCCAAAGCGGCAAGAAAACCTAAGTTTACAGTGCGGGGATATACTCGCTGCAAGATATGCGGACGCGCGCGCTCTGTGTATAAGGATTTCGGGATTTGCCGCGTATGTTTGAGAAAAATGGCAAACGAGGGATTAATTCCCGGACTTAAAAAAGCAAGTTGGTAAGGAAAAGCTAATGATAAATGATTTAATTGCAGATGCTCTGACGCGTATTAGAAACGCTTCTATGAGAAGGCTTGAAGTTACTACCCTTATACATACAAACGTTGTAGAGGCTATTTTGAAAGTGTTTCAAAGCAAAGGTTATATTGAGAGTTTTAACGTAACGGAAGAGGGCAATAAAAAGTCTATAAACGTAGTATTGAAGTATAACGAAAAAGGCGTCGGCGTCATAAACGAAGTAAAAAGAATCTCTACCCCAGGACGCAGAATCTATAAAGGCTTCAGCGAAATCAAGAGATTTAAAAGCGGATATGGCACTATCGTTTTGAGTACTTCAAAGGGTGTTTTGGACAATGAAGAGGCGCATAAAATCGGCGTCGGCGGCGAGCTGCTTTGCAGCATTTGGTAATAAGTTTCAGACTTTTTATGGTATTCGGTAACCATTCAAAAAAGTAGAATTATCGTAGAACTTGTAGAAAGGATAATAATGTCAAGAATCGGCAAACAGCCAATAGCGATACCAAGCGATGTAGAGGTAAAGCTGGAGGGTAATGTACTGCTCTTTAAAAAGGGAAATACCAAAAAAGAGTTAGACACAAAAGGCAATGTTTTTACTAAAATAGAAGATGGTAAAATAGTTTTTTCTCCCAAAAGCGAAGAGAAGCAGTCAAAGGCTTTTTGGGGGACATACAGAGCGCTATGCAACAATGTAATAGTCGGGCTTACAAAAGGTTTTGAGAAAAAACTTGAAATAAACGGCGTGGGTTACAGAGCGGCGGTAAATGCCAATGCGCTTGAGTTGCAGCTTGGATATTCGCACCCTGTAAAATACGATATACCAGAAGGCGTTGCAATTAGCGTTGAAAAAAATGTAGTTACAATATCGGGCAGCGATAAACAACAGATAGGACAAATCGCGGCTAAAATACGCGGTTTCAGACCGCCTGAGCCATATAAGGGCAAAGGCATCAAGTATGAGGGTGAGACCATCATGCGTAAAGTTGGAAAATCTGGCGGCAAGGCTGGTGGTAAGTAAAAGTTAACCCAAGTTTCCGGCATTTTTAAGTAGAGTCT
>JAISNG010000160.1 GCA_031276365.1 Campylobacteraceae bacterium
CAAATCTTACACTTCCTTGCATATCGCTTTTTTTCACGCCAGCAGCCGAAAAAAACCAAAACTTCTCCTTTTTGCCCGTAAGCAGCCATCGCGGAGTCGTTATAAATGTCTCAAGCGCATTGCCGCCGTCTGTAAGGACTATATTATCGCACAAAACCCCGCCGTTTTGGGATATCATACGTTTCATCTTCTCCTGTGCCATAAGCCACATGTTGCGGCAGGCAATAAATGTTATGACGCTTTTACCATTAAGCCAGACAGAAGCCTCCGTACTTTGCAAAAAGCTTGACATCGGAAGCGAAGGAGACAAAAACCAGACTTGATAAGCCAAAATAATCAAATCAAACTCCTCGTTTTTGTCTATATTGAATGGCTCAAGCGCTATTTTATCGCAATAAACACTCTCTGGAAAAACGCTTAAAAAATCCAAAACACTCCATGGAAATGGAAACTCTTCGCAAGGTTTTAAGCTTAAGTCTGCAACAGAGATATTTTTGTCATTTAAAAGAGGCGCAATGCAATATTTCAGCGCTTCGTCAAGCTGTCCGCTTTGTGAGTAATGTACTACCAAAACCTTTTTGTGCGGCATACTGCTTAAATCCTCTTTTTTTTAAAAGTAATTATGTTATTGAAAACTTACTTATTTTCTGATAAAATGTCGCCTCTTAATTCAAATATCGGCAAGTGATGTTACAGATAAAAAATATTGGCAAAAATTACAACTCCCTTAAAGCGTTAAAAAGCGTTTCGTTAAATCTTCCAAATAGCGGAATTTTCGCACTTTTGGGCGTAAACGGCGCTGGAAAAACTACGCTTATTTCTATCCTTTGCGGTATTGTCAAAGCCGACAGCGGAGAGATATTTTACAACGAAACGCCATATTTTGACGCGCTGGAAAAAGACCATTCACTCTGCTCTTTGACGCCTCAAGAGTTTGCATTTTATCCAAGTTTGAGCGTTGAGGAAAATATAAATTTTTTTTCACAAATTAACGCTCTTGACACAAAAAAACGCAAAGAGATGATTGATTTTGCGCTTAATATATGCGCGCTTGAAGAGTACATGCAAAAACGCACCGCAAATCTCTCAGGCGGACTAAAAAGAAGACTCAATCTCGCTATAGGACTCTTAAACAACCCAAAAATTCTTTTTTTAGACGAACCCACAGTCGGCATTGACCCAAAAACCAGAGAGTTTATACTAAACTCCATAAAAGAGTTGGCAAAAGAGCGGCTTATCGTTTATACTTCGCACTACATGCATGAGGTTGATTTTTTGGCAGATGAAATAGCCGTAATAAACGACGGCGAAATATTGACCTCTTTTAAAAACAGTCGTCAAAGCAGGGTTTTGACGCTTGAGCTACAAGAGCATAATGCGGCAAATATTAAAATATTAAATGAATTTATGCCCTTTACCGAGTGCGGCGGCTGTCTGCAAAGCGGTGCGGCAAATGAAGAAAGTCTCTCAAAATTGCTGGAGTTTACAAAAAAACGCAATCTAATATTCAAATCCATATCACTCTCACCGCTTTCTGTACAGACGCTGTTTTTAAACCCCTCAAATGACGAGGCTTTATGATACGAATTTTTGCCGCACTTTTGAAAAAAGAGTTTTTGATAATTTTCAGAGATTTGCATGCGCTTGCGGCTCTATTTTTACTACCGTCCATTTTTATACTCATTATGTCTTATGCGCTCAAAGACGCAAACAGCGGCACAAATATAAAATGTATTTATTATATTGACGAAAACAATCCGCAAGAAATCGCGCAAAATTTTGAAAAAGCGATGAATGAACTTCAAAATTTCTCATGTAAAAAAGCGCCAAACACAGAGATTAAAGGCGATATAACGCTTTTTATCCCGAATGGTTTTTTTGAGAGTTTTCAAAACAACATTGAAAGTGATTTGCAAGCGCAAGTAGAGTATATTCCTACTTTAAATACTGCTGCTGTACAGCTTTTTGAAGCGCTTTTGAAAGAGCGAATTATAATGCTTTTTACCTCCGAGAGCAAATATGCGCCGCCGTTTGTAACAAATCTTCAAAAGCCGTTCATAAAATCGCGTGCAACGGGACAGAAAATACCAAACAGCGTGGAACAAAGTGTGCCTTCTTGGATAGTATTTGCTATGTTTTTTGTGCTGATACCATTTTCTACTGTATTTATCGTGGAAAAAAAACAGGGCACTTACAGAAGGTTAAAGAGTATGGGATTGAACGCTTTTCTATTTTTTGCGTCAAAAACACTTGCTTATAATATTGTCAATCTTTTTCAAGGCGCAGCGCTGCTGCTTGTGGGCGTGTATATCGTGCCGCTGATTGGACTTGACGGATTAAATATCGGTGATATTCCGTCGGTTTTAGCTCTTTTGTACGTACTCTCATTTGCAGCTGTCGGTTTTGCGCTGTTTATAGCGGTGGTTTGCAAAAGTACGGCTGAGGCGGTAATCACAGGCGGCGTGAGCAATATACTCTTAGGCGCGATAGGCGGCATTATGGTGCCAAAATATATTATGCCTCCGCTTATGCAGCAAATAAGCAATATTTCACCGATGTCATGGGGATTTGACGCATTTATACAACTGTTTTTGTATAGAGGAAAAATAGATGCAATCGCACAAAATTTACTTTTTTTATTGCTTTTTGGAACAATTATGTTTATAATATCGCTCTTTATTTTTACAAGGAACAGCGATGAGTAAATTAACGGCTCTCAAATCTGAACTGAAAGAGCTTATCATAAAAGAGAGCGGCAAAGAGTACAATCCGTACAGTATCAAAGACAACGAACCGCTTTTCGGCGAGGAGAGTGCGCTCAATCTGGACTCTCTTGACGCGCTTCAAATATCGGTCGCTATTCACCACAAATACAATAAAAAACTCAACGACAGCAAAGAAGCCATGAGAGTTTTGACAAATATAAATACTTTGGCAAATTTCATATCAGAAGAGAACAGTTGAGGCGTGCGTATATAAAGCGTTATGGTATTTGTAGCGCTTTGGGTACGGATTTGCCGTCGCGCGCTCTTTGCGATGAAAACTTAAAGCCGAATGCCGAATTGATATGTACTTTTGAGCAGAGTGTTTTGTATTACAAGGCAAAGGGCTATGTTGACGAGTTGATAAAAAATATAGGCTCTATCCCTAAAAATACGACTCTTTTTATAGGTTCATCGTCTCTTGGAACACACTTGAACGAGCAAAATTACGCTGAAGACGGCATAAAATATTTAGGTTATGATATTGAAGCCCATGAAATATGCAAAAAGCTTGGGATAAATCCGCGTTATTATCTTTTCAATACAGCTTGTACCTCAAGTGCAAACGCTCTCATATACGCTGCAAGAATGATAAAAGATGGAATTTTAGACAACGCTTTGGTAATTGGCGTTGAGGTGCAAAATATGTTGAGCCTGTATGGTTTTATGTCGCTTGGACTTATAAGCAAAGAGGGCATAAAACCGTTTGATAAAAACAGAAGCGGCATCGTTTTGGGCGAAGCCTGCGCTTTTGCGCTTTTATCGTCGGAAGAGGATTCATGGGAGTTTTTGGAGGGTGAGATATTGAATGATATTTCAAACATTACAACACCGTCAAAAGAGGGTGAAACACTCCAAATTCTTATAGAAAAGACTATCTCCCGCGCCAAGATAAAAACTTCACAGATTGATTTGATAAAACTCCATGCAACAGCCAGCAATAGTAATGACATATCTGAAAACAGCGCACTTTGCAAAATTTTCGGCGATTTTTTGCCATTATGCGTTGCACTGAAAGGATACATAGGACATACTCTGGGCGCATGCGGCGTGAGCGAGCTTGCTTTGCTGCTTTGCGCTTTGGACAGCGGCTTTGTTCCGAAAAGTCTTGGATTTGAAACAAAAGATGAGGATTTCTGCGTAACTCCAACAACACAAAAAAATGCATGGAGCGGCAGATACGTACTGTTTAACTATCTTGCTTTTGGCGGAAACAGTGCGGTTTTTTTGATTGAAAATGGCGCAAAATGATACTCTCTTCCTCATTTTTGGCATCTTCATCAGGATTGATGAATTGGGAAGAGATTTTGAAGAGTTTGACGCAGGTTAAATTTCGCCGTGCGGATAGATTTGCTCATGCTGTTCTTTCAGGTGCGCTTTCGTGTTTGAGACAGCATGAATTAAAAGAGTTTGCCCTATATTTCGGCACTTCAAACGGCAGCGTCGAGAGCGTTAAAAATTCACATGACAATATTTCCCAAAATCAATCCCCAATGCCATTTACTTTTATTAATACGCTAAGTTCTACGCCGTTGTTTTTTCTACTTCAATATTTAAATATGCAAACCGCCGCCATCAGTATCGCACATTCATGTTTTGCATTTGAAAATGCACTTTCGCTTTCGCTTGTTGATTTAAGACAGAAACGCTCAAAGACCGCATTTATCGGCGTTTGCGATATCTGGTATGAACCTCTTGAAGAAGCGCGGAAAATACTTGATAAGAATGCCTGCGAATTTTCGGCATGGATTGGCTATGAGTATAATGAAAAGGATTGCGTGAAATTTTTCAGCGCTTTTGATGAAGTTTTGGATGAAGCCGCGCGCTTTAAAACAAAGCTGTTTTACGTATCGCCCGCATTGGCGCAGTATGAGATGGACGCACTTGAAAAGATAGTAAAAATACGCTCGAATGATACTCCCAAAACTATTACAAACTACTCTGCCGCCGTCATTTGCGCCCATTTCACAAAATCAAATTCGCCGCTTTTTTATATCGGATATGATAGCAGATGCGGATACTCTTTTGTAAATATTAATTAGTTGCAAGTTTTAGGTTTTTTATGCTAATATTGGCAAAATTTTTTTTAAAGGATTTAGGATATGACTAAAAAACTGTTTTTGGTTACTTTGATTATAGTTGGCGGTCTATTTTATGCAGGCTGCTCAGCTACTCAGCAACCTTTGTATAATGTACAGGGAAGCAGCGTTCAAAGTTTTGACGGCAAAAAATTGACACAGGCTCAAGTTGAAAAGGCTATTTTGCAGGCAGGCTCTCAGCGCGGCTGGGTGATGAAAAAGATAAAAAACGGCGTAATATCAGCTACGCTTTATGCAAGAAAGCATATGGCGCTTGTAGAGATTAGTTACACCGATTCATCTTACAATATTGTCTATAAAAATAGTGAAAATCTCAACTATGACGGCTCAAATATCCACAAAAACTACAACAGTTGGGTAAGAAATCTGGATAATTCAATTCAGATAAATCTAAACTCTCTTTAAATTTAGGCGGGCTTTAAAGCCCCCTCTTTCCAAAAATCGTACAGATTGAACCACTGGTCGGGAGCGGCACGTATGATTCTCTCATATGCTTTGGCGTACTCTTCGACCATGTTTTCAATATTTTCATTTACTTTTATTTTGACATATTCCAGTTTGTACGTACGCGCTTTTACGTAAGTTACAAAAAATGCCATAAGCGGCACATCCGCTTTTTGTGCGATTTCAAACGGCGTTTTGTTAAATTCTGCCAAAGAGCCGAAAAAATCCACGCTTATCGTATGTTTGGGATTATTTGCTCTGTCTCCCATCATGGATACCACCTCTTTTTCCATAAGCGCTTCGGCTATTTTTATGGAAGATTCAAGTTTTGATATATGCGCCAAATCAAGTATGTGAACGTTTGTTTTTTGATTGTTTCTGAGATTTTCTTCTATAACTTTTATATCCTCTTTTATCACCTCTTGCATAATGATGTGTACTTTCAAGTTGTCTATTATCAAAAGACTCGGCACAACGGACCAGCCGCCGAAGTGCGAAAAAAGCAGCACGCAGCCCTTTTTTAACTCTTTTACCAAAGTCTGTCTGTCTTCTATGAGATGATACAAGGACGGGTCGCATTTCGTGATAAACCTGTCCGTCATAACTACGGCAAATTTTCTCAAATGTTCAAAATAACGCCATTGCGTGTATTTTATGCCTATTTTTTTGTAGTAGAGTTTCAATGCTTTGCGCGTGTTTTGAGCTTTCAGATAATAGATAAATGTTATGGGGTAAAGCAGGACAAAAAGTGTTTTGTATCCGAAATTTTTATAAACCCACAGCGCAAGGCGTATGCTCCAGCCGCTTCCTCTCTGCTTGGTGTGCACTTAAATAAACCCTTTCAGAAGTAAAATCCTTAAAGGCAAAAGCCTTACATGTACCCAAATGATAGACATCGTATCGCGCCATTTTTTAAAATGACTCACTCTCTCTTCGGCTTTTGGATAGTAACACTCTACATTCGTTTCAACTATCTTTCGTTTAAGCCATGCGTGGCGCACCAAAACTTCCATTTCATAGTCAAATTTTACCGTACATGTAGGCAGCTGCAAAATAGAAACGGGATAAAGCCTGAAGCCTGAAAGCGAATCCGTAATCTTACAGCCTGTGTTCAGCGCCGCCCAAAAATTACTTATCAAGCGTCCTATTTTAGAGCCTTGCGGTACATTCATGATATTAAAATCTCTTGAGCCTATAACTATTGTCTCATCTCCTTCGCTTAGAGCGTTTGTGAGTTTACAAATCTCCCGCGCCAGATGTTGTCCGTCTGCGTCCATACTGACAAAATACGAATACCCCAACTCTTTTGCTTTTCTGCAGCCGCTGATAAGCGCCGCTCCTTTGCCAAAGTTGCGCTCATGAGTTATGATATGCGTTTTTTCATCACACTTCAAAGTCTCTTTTATAGGCGTTTTTGAACCGTCATCTACAACAATCACTTCATAACCGACTTCGCGCACATTTTTTACGACATCAAACAGAGTAGCATTGTTTAAAGAAGGTATCACAATAACGGCGCGGTATCTATCCATTAAAAGTCCAAACGTAAAAATAAAACGGTAATGTTACCATAAAAAATATTCAAAATAAGATAATTTCAACTAACTTATTGTACAATTCGCAATTTAATATTTCTTAAGTCAAGGATTATTTTTGCATTTTAGTTTTAAATCTAAAGAAAAAGACGCTTTAGATGCTCAATACGAAGCTCAAAAGATTGCTTTTGCACCGATTATTTTTCAGTGTGCGAGAGTTTTGAGAGAGTGGGGCGTGTTGAAGCTTTTGCATGAAAACAGCAAAACAGGATTGGGCTTGGAAGAGATTTGCGCTCAAATCCAAAAAAGTACATACTCCATCAACTTGCTGCTTGAAAGCGCTCTAAGCGCGGATATTGTGGAGCAAAAAGAGGAGCGTTATTTTTTAAGCAAAGTCGGATATTTTTTACAAAACGACCCTATGACTGTATCAAATATGGATTTTAATCACTATATAAACTACCTTGGCATGTACCATCTGGACGAATCGGCAGAATATGAAAAACCGTTCGGATTGAAATATTTCGGCGAATGGCAGACTATCTATCCCGCGCTCTCCGAACTTCCGCCAAAAATAAAAGAGGCGTGGTTTTCGTTTGACCATTTTTATTCTGACGGCGCATTTGAAGCGGCTTTGGATATTTTAAAGACGCTAAAACACAAAAGCGTGCTTGACATCGGCGGCAATACGGGCAAGTTTTCACTTCTCTGCGCAGAGAGATTAAAGGACGCAAATATCTGTATAGCGGATTTGCCCGAACAGATAAAACTTGCGTCGGAAAATATAAAAAAAGCGCATCTGCAAGAGCGCATTACAACTTTTGCCATTGATATTTTAAGCTCCGCCGCACTGCCAAAATCGTACGATATCGTATGGATGAGCCAGTTTTTGGACTGTTTTGCAGAAAGCGACATACTTAAAATATTGGAGAAAGTACATAAAAGCCTTAAATATGACTCCAAAGTCTGTATTTTGGAGCCTATTTGGGACAGACAGCGTTTTGAAGCGTCCGCATTTTGTATTATCAATACATCGCCATATTTTACAGCGATTGCAAATGGTAAAAGCAAAATGTTCAAATGGGATAATTTGAAAAAGCTTATAGAAAAATCATCATTGGAAATTGAACATGTATATGACAACTTGGGCTTCGGGCATTCGTTGGTCGTATGCAAAAATAAAGGATTAGAATGGTAACAAGCGAAGATTTGAAAGCGCTCATCATAAAAAGTTTAAAGTTGGAAGATATCGGCGTGGACGATATTAAGGACAATATGCCGCTTTTCGGTGAAGACGGACTTGGGCTTGACAGCGTTGATTCTATTGAACTTGTATTAACGATAGAGCGCGAATACGGCGTCAAAATAGGCAAAAGTGAAAATTATCAAGAGATTTTCAGCTCAATATCATCGCTTTTAAATTTCATTAATGCTCAAAAATAGGGTTTTTGTAAATTACTTTGACGCTCTTTCGTGTGCGGGATTGAACGAGCGCGAATTGTGGCAAAATATATTGAATCAAAAAAGCGGCATCAAAATGCACAGCGATTTTTTGCCTGATGCAAAAGCTGCTATAGGCAAGATAGATTCTGCAGCGTCTTTTAAGGAATTACTTTTGGATTTTGCCCAAAACGCCTTCATGCAAAGCGGCACAGAGCCGAAAGATTGCGTGCTTTTTGCAGGCTCTTCAGTGGGTGGTATGCAAAATACTGAAAAAAAATTGCAAGAGGGTGCGGATTTTAGTGATATTGACCCGAATTTTCATACGATAGAAACTATCAAAAATACACTCAATCTGCGTTTTTCTTTCAAAGAGAATTTCGCTTTTTCAACGGCATGCACCTCAAGTGCAAATGCTCTGGGATTTGCGTACGAATGTATAAAAAAAGGTGTGTATGAAAGGGCTTTGGTGATAGGCGCGGACGCTCTTTCGCTCACTACTGTGTGTGGATTTAACGCACTTGGAATTTTATCGGACACAATCTGCGCTCCATTTTGCCATACAAGCGGAGGTATGAATGTGGCCGAAGGACTTGGTCTGCTTATTTTGAGCAATATAAAAACCGAAAATGCGGTTGAAATTTTAGGAGTCGGCTACAGTTCAGATGCTTATCATATGACACATCCAAAACCTGACGGAAAAGGCGCATTTGAGGCGATGAAGGCCGCTTTGAAAAACGCTGCGCTTGACGCTTCGCAGATAGATTATATAAACGCTCATGGCACAGGTACAAAGGCAAACGATACGACCGAAGCGGAAGCAATAGTTTCGCTTTTCGGCAAAACCCCGTATATAAGCTCTTCCAAAAATATCATAGGACATACTTTAGGCGCGGCTGGTGCGATTGAAGCTATTATCACATGCAAAGCGATAACGCAAGGCGTCATACCTCCAAACGGTGCAATAGAACAGAGCATAAACGAAGAGTGCGATTTTGCGTTATATCCTATAAAAAGAGAGATTAACTTTGCTATGAGCAACTCTTTTGCATTCGGTGGAAATAACACCTCTTTGGTATTCGGTAAAATCTTATGAAAATCAAAGATACACCTCAATATCACAACAAAACGCTTGAAGGAGCAAAAAAGGCATGCTACGCTCAAGATGAAAACGGCGAATACAAAATAGTTGCTTCAATAGGCTGGGAAGTTGAAGAGACAGTTACACTTTTAGCTGTTGAAGAGTTAAAAAGACAGGAAAACGAAGCGCTAAAAGGCTATCTTGAAGGCTATCTTTCGCCGCTTCCTTACTACATGTACCAAAGAAGAATGGATATTCCTACTCTGTCATGCACAGCAGGTATATGCCGCTGGCGCGTTAAACGGCACTTCAAGCCTTCTGTTTTTAAAAATCTAAGCAGAAAGATTTTAGTGCGCTACGCGGAAGCGTTGGATATAGAAGTAGAGGATTTAATGCGCGGAATAGATAATGGCTGAGTTCAAACACACACATGCTGCGCATTGTGAAAGCGGTACTGTTTCGTCCATGTTAAAACATAGCGGATTGGATATAGGCGAGGCTATGTGTTTTGGCGTTTCAAGTGCGATTATTTTCGGCTATTTTCCATTTATCAAAATAAACAATCAGCCGCTGATTACTTATAGAATGCCGCCGCGCTATATATTAAAAGGAGTTGAAAAAAATCTCGGCGTAAAGTTTGAGATTAAAACCTTTAAAAACGATAGGCAAAAAGCCGTAAAATATTTGGACGAAGAACTTGCAAAAGGCGCTATTGCAGGCGTGCAGACATCTGTATTTTATTTGCCGTATTTTCCGAAAGATATGCGTTTTCATTTCAACGCGCACAATCTCATCGTATTTAAAAAAGAGGGAAATACTTACTTTGTCAGCGACCCCGTGTTTGATTATGTAAATACAATAAGCGAAGAGGATTTGACAAGGGCGAGATTTGCAAAAGGTGCGTTAGCTCCGCATGGAACGCTTTATAAACTAATAAGTATACCACAAAGCATAGATTTCGAAAAAGCGATAAAACGTTCAATATCAAAAACCGTGTGCATGATGCTAAAAACTCCGCTGCCAATCATCGGTATTTGGGGTATGAAGACGCTTGCAAAAAAGATAGCTTCACTGAAGATTGCAACCGAAGAAGATATGCGTTCTGCGAAAATGTTTATCACACAAATAATCAGAATGCAAGAAGAGATAGGCACAGGTGGTGGTGGTTTTAGATTTATGTACGCTTCGTTTTTGCAGGAGAGTTCAAAGATGTTAAACTCTTCATTGCTGTTTGAAACTTCAAATATCATGAGCGAAGCAGGAGACAGATTAAGAGCATTTGCGTTAAAAGGCGCAAAAATTATAAAAAATCAGGACGAATTTAACCCTGAAGAGCTTTCGCGCCTGTTTATGGAGTGCGCACTTTTGGAAGAGAGTGCATACAAGAGACTTAAAGACTTGAAATAGTATTTCAAGCATATTTTTGATAGAATGGTTCATTTTTATTTGAGGAGACAGGTTATGAGAAAGTTTTTGGTTTGTGTCTGCATGGGAGGGTTTCTTTTTGCGGGAGAGTTTGAAGACAATTTGCAGCAGACTATAAAAAACAGTTTTAATCAAGAGGTGCAGATAATAAGTGTAGATACATTCAAGAGCATAAACGGTTTGCGCCTTGCAGTGCTTAAGTCTGCTGAAGGCGCGATGCCTTTATACGTTTCAGCCGACGGCAAATCTTTTTTGGCGGTAACGGATTTTTTCTATTTTAGCGATGAGGGCGACAAGGAGCTTTTGCTAAAAAGAATAGATGAGATTCAGACTTTGAACAAAGAGTCGCAGGCAAAGGCATTTGACAAACTATTTGACAGCGTGCCGCAAGAAGCGGGATTGCTTTTAAAATCACAAAATAAAACAGATAAATTATTGACGATAGTTACAGACCCTGACTGCCCGTATTGCCGCGCAGAGATGGCAAACTTAAAAGAGCATCTGAAGAGTACAAATGTGCGCTTGATTTTCGCGCCTGTTCATGACGAAAAGGCTTTCATCAAATCAGCTCTTATCCTTTCAGAGACAAAAAAACTGAAAGATAACGAAAAAATCATAGCCGTTATGGAAAAATATTACCAAAATATTGAACTTGACGAAAAACAACTGCAGACAAAAACAGATGTCGTACATGGTGCGGCAAATACTATATTCGGCTCCGGATTGGTGCGCTCTGTGCCATATTTTCATGACGGAAAGCTGAAATAGGAGATAACTTTTGGAGGCAAGCGCGGTTGTTACATTTTTAGCGCTTTTACTGATTGCCGCGCCTTTTATCTCAAGCGTTACAAAAATTCCGATTGTTGTAGTGGAGATGCTTTTGGGAGTATTCGGCGCGTATGTCGGGCTTCTAAAGGCATTTGAGGCATTTGATATTTTGGCGCATCTTGGCTTTTTGTATCTGATGTTTCTTGTCGGCATGGAGGTCAATCTAAAAGAGTTGCGTTTTGGCAAAGCTTCGCTTTTAAGGCGTGTTGTTCTTTTTTTCGGCATGATTTACGCGCTGTCTATTATCACGACTCTTTATTTTAATCTTCATATTGTTTATGTCGCGATATTTCCTATTTTTTCAATCGGTATTTTAATGACTTTAGTCAAAGAGTACGGTAGAACTGAGGTGTGGCTTTCGCTTGCACTAAATGTCGGCATTATAGGCGAACTAATCAGTATCGTTGTCATGATAATTTTAAACAGTCTTCTTAAAAGCGGATTTAACATACAGTTTTTTATCACTTTGATAATACTCATACTTTTTTTCGGAAGCTTTGCGCTGTTTTTCAAGGGTGCGAAAGTATTTTTCTGGTGGTTTCCCGAAGTAAAAACCGTACTTATGCCCTATCATGACAACAAAGATATAGATATACGCCTTTCTATGGCACTTGTATTTACGATGGTCGCATTGATGATAATTATCGGCATAGACGAAGTTTTGGGAGCATTTTTGGCGGGACTATTTTTGGCTTTCTTTTTCAAACACAAAACGGATTTACGCGAAAAACTCTCATCATTTGGATTTGGCTTTTTTATACCGCTTTTTTTTATATACGTCGGTTCAACGCTTCCTATAGAGGCATTTACAAATCCCGAGGTGCTGAAACTTTCACTCTTTTTATCGGGTGCGATAGTGTTTATAAGGCTTATCGGCTCGCTGTCGGCGTATCTTAGCTATTTCGGATTTAAAAATACGCTTCTTTTCTCTTTGGGCAACTCCATACCGCTGACATTTCTTGTTGCCGTCGCAACGCTTGCATACAACACAGAAGCCATAACAAACAACGAATATTACGCCATCATCGTAGCAGGTCTGATAAGCGCGATAGCTCTCATCATCATCATCAAAATCCTCCACACCCTTTTTTCAAAAGTCAAAAGCCGATGATTTTGAGTATTGAGAGTAGCTGCGATGACAGCTCTTTGGCATTGACGAAAATCAACAATTACGAGCTTGTTTTTCATGAGAAGATTTCGCAGGAGATTGCGCATTCATCTTACGGCGGCGTTGTGCCTGAGCTTGCCGCGAGACTTCATACAAGCGCGCTTCCAAAGATACTTGAGAAAGCTGCGGCACATTTGAAAGATGCAAAGGCGATTGCCGTTACAAACGAGCCGGGACTTTCCGTGAGCCTGCTTGAGGGAGTTACGATGGCAAAGGCTTTGAGTATTGCACTTAATGTGCCGATTTTGCCTATAAATCACCTTAAAGGTCATATCTATTCTCTGTTTATTGAGCGCGAAGAGAGACTGCCGCTTGGCGTTTTGCTGGTATCGGGCGGGCATACGCAGATTTTGCATGCGAAAAATTATGATGATATAAGGATTTTGGCTTCCACACTTGATGACAGCTTTGGCGAGAGTTTTGACAAAACCGCCAAAATGCTCTCGCTTGGCTATCCGGGCGGCGCGGTTATAGAAGAGTACGCCAAAAAAGGGGAGAAACGTTTTGGGTTTACCATTCCTATGCAAAGGTCAAAAAATATCGCTTTTAGCTATTCGGGGCTGAAAAATCAAGTAAGACTTGCTATTCAAAAACTTAGAGGGAATATTTCGCAGCAGGATATGTGCGACATCGCCGCTTCATTTCAAGACGCCGCGATAAGCCATGTATTAAAGCAGTGTGAAAAAATCTTCAAGCAAAACATATTCACGGAATTTGCCATAGTCGGCGGCGCAGGTGCAAATCAAACGCTGCGCGAAAAGATGAGGATTTTGTGTGAACATTACGGCATAAAACTGCATTTACCGCCGCTTGAATTTTGCTCTGACAATGCCGCCATGATAGGAAGAGCGGGCATTGAAGCATATAAACTGAAGAGATTTGTATCGCCGCATGAAATTAAAATCAACCCCAAAAGCAGCAGCAATCAACTGTACCGAAGTAAATAAATTTTTTCTTGGTTTAATTGGTACAAATACAGAGTTTCTGTTTTAATACAACACTTGTTTTGGTTCAACCATGACAGGGTTATCAATATCGCCAAACAGGACGAGTTTCAATACAACACTTGTTTTGGTTCAACCTAAGCTTTTAAACTCATCGGATAAACAATCGTCTGTTTCAATACAACACTTGTTTTGGTTCAACAATGACTGAGAAAGAGGTTAATGCTATTAGACATAGGTTTCAATACAACACTTGTTTTGGTTCAACTTTAGCTGAGACAGCAGCACAAGAAACACATTACGGGTTTCAATACAACACTTGTTTTGGTTCAACACGTTATAATTCATCGTTTTTATAAATTTCGGGTGGTGTTTCAATACAACACTTGTTTTGGTTCAACAAATCCAATGAAACCTTATCTTCTGAATTACAAATGTTTCAATACAACACTTGTTTTGGTTCAACAATTTCAAGGCTTTATTGCCGCAGGAGGCGGCAAAGTTTCAATACAACACTTGTTTTGGTTCAACTAAGGCGGTTTTGCGCACTTAGCGATAAGGTTAAGATGTTTCAATACAACACTTGTTTTGGTTCAACAAGAACTTACTTTGTTCTACCACTCTCTCTTCTAGCGTTTCAATACAACACTTGTTTTGGTTCAACCGGCGTTGCTCCAGCCGCCATGTCCACGTTTACGCAGTTTCAATACAACACTTGTTTTGGTTCAACACGCACTCATGGCTATTGTAGGGGAGGCAGACCTTAGGTTTCAATACAACACTTGTTTTGGTTCAACCTTTTGCAACGAGTTTGAACTCTTTTGCAAATCTACGTTTCAATACAACACTTGTTTTGGTTCAACACAGGCGACTGCCTGTATAAAAAAAGTTATCTTGAGTTTCAATACAACACTTGTTTTGGTTCAACTCATATAGTAGATTTCGCCGAACTCATCTATCGCGTGTTTCAATACAACACTTGTTTTGGTTCAACGTAAACACGTAGACCAAGGGAGCATTAGTTTTACGCAGTTTCAATACAACACTTGTTTTGGTTCAACAGGGTGGAGTTTATCTCCGCCCTCATTATATCATAAAGTTTCAATACAACACTTGTTTTGGTTCAACAGTATCTTTTTTGATTATTTCATCAACTTGGGAGTGTTTCAATACAACACTTGTTTTGGTTCAACATATTGAGCCGCAGGAATTTGATTTATCATTTTCTGGTTTCAATACAACACTTGTTTTGGTTCAACTAATATTCTTTTTTGTGGTTGCTAATATGTTAAGCCCGTTTCAATACAACACTTGTTTTGGTTCAACGATAGCCATAGCTGTAGAGGCTATTATGTTTCTTTCGTTTCAATACAACTCTTGTTTTGGTTCAACACTCCAGCCCGCATTATACCAAAAAAGGGCAAAAAAGTTTCAATACAACACTTGTTTTGGTTCAACATTATAATACTTACACATGGGAGGACAGTGAATCGTTTCAATACAACACTTGTTTTGGTTCAACCATTAATTCTTTTTATGCTTTCAGCTGGAATATCCAGTTTCAATACAACACTT
>JAISNG010000100.1 GCA_031276365.1 Campylobacteraceae bacterium
TCCCAAAACTATCCCGTTATCCTCATATGTAAGCCATGACTTTGGAAGCTGTTTTTCGTGAAATGCAAAAATTCTATTATACGCTTCATGCAGAGCGTTTTTTAGACTTGCATCAAGCTCGTCGTAACTTTTTTTCATCAAGGAGAGCGGTATCTCAAGCTCGTCGTCGCTTTTGGCTTCCCATTTGTCAAATTTTAAAATATGCCTTTTAACGGCGCTGTTTTTATCATGTTTTATCTCGTCAAGCAAGCCCTCGACTATCTTGTCCGCCTCTTTCAAATCCATAGCTCCGCGCGATAGAAGCGTTTCAAATTCACTCTTAAAATTTTTCTCTTTAGTGTATAAAATTTTCATAAAAATAACCTTGCCGTAAGCTAATTTATCGTTTTTAAGTTTAAAAAATCGCACACAAAGAGGTTATCTTTGCATGCAAATCTTAGTTTCTATTCACGCAGTTAAGGTCAGAAAACGCAATCTTGAGGCGTTCTGCCATGCTTTTTTGACCCTCTCTGAGCCACTTTCTGGGGTCGTAATATTTTTTATTCGGCTTATCTTTGCCTTCGGGATTTCCAAGCTGGCCTTGCAAATATGCACTGTTTTTATTCACATATCCGCGCACGCCATCCCAAAACGCCCATTGCGTATCGGTATCTATATTCATCTTTACAACGCCGTAACTTACAGCTTCTCTTATCTCTGCCAAAGTCGAACCCGAACCTCCATGAAAAACAAAATTCACAGGTTTTTGAGCTTTAAGTCCGAACTTTTCTCTTATATATATTTGAGAATTGTCCAAAATCTTTGGAGATAATACAACGTTTCCAGGCTTATAAACGCCGTGAACATTTCCAAAAGAAGCGGCGATAGTGAAATTATCGCTCACTTTTTTAAGCTCTTCATAGGCATAAGCCACATCTTTTGGCTGTGTGTAAAGCAGTGCATTATCCACGCTTGTATTGTCCACTCCGTCCTCTTCGCCGCCCGTTACGCCTATCTCTATCTCAAGCGTCATGCCTATTTTGCTTATGCGTTCCAGATATTTGACACATGTAGCTATGTTTTGAGCCAAAGGCTCTTCAGATAAATCCAACATATGAGAGCTGAAAAGCGGCTTTTTATGGACTTTATAAAACTCTTCGCCCGCATCCAGCAGAGCATCAATCCATGGTAAAAGCTTTCTTGCGGCGTGGTCTGTGTGAAGTATAACGGGAATGCCGTAAGCTTTGGCAAGCAGATGCACATGTTGTGCGCCCGAAATAGTACCCAAAACAGCGGCATCCGAAGCGCCAAGCCCTTTGCCAGCCATAAATTCACCGCCGCCGTTTGAAAACTGTATAATCACAGGAGAATTTACGGCTTTTGCAGCTTCTAAAGCCGCATTTATGGAGTCAGAGCCTACGACATTTACTGCTGGCAAGGCAAATGAATTTGCCTTTGCCAGTTCAAAAAGTCTGCCGACATCATCACCGTTTACAACTCCGCTTTTAATAATATCAAATACTTTCATTTAAAAGTTCTCTTGAGGTTATTTTATCTCTATTTTGGCTTTGTCTTTCAATTTTTGCACTTGAGATTTGAGGTTTTTTGCAAACTCATCTCTTTTTACCATTTCGGTAATTTCACCTTTAATCTCTTCAAATGTGTATTTACCGCCCGCGCTCTTATCCGTAATATATATGACATGATAACCAAACTGCGTTTTTACTGGAGTTTTTGATATTTCACCTTTTTTCAGCGCAAATACAGCATTTAAAAACTCAGGTATAAACTGTGTCTGTTTCGTGATAACGCCGAAAGCGCCGCCGTTTGCTTTGGAGACATTGTCTTCTGAGTATTTATTTACAGCTTCTGCAAATTTCGCAGACAAATCTTTTCCGCTGCCAATCTCTTTAATAACCTTTTTTGCCGTTGCCTCATCTTTTACCAAAATATGGCTTACTGTCCATGATTCTGGTTTTTGAGGGAATGTATCCGCATTATCGTTAAAATATTTTTTGACCTGCTCGTCTGTTATTTTAAACTTACCGAACTCTTTATCAAGCCATGTTTGAATGATAATATCATTTTTGGCTCGTGCAAGTGTTTTTTGATAGTCCGAATCTTTCTCTATGCCCTCTTTGAGAGCATATTTAACTAAAAGCTTCTGCTCTATCACCTGGTCAATCAACTGCTGTTTTAATGTAGCATTCAAAGTTTCATAATTTGATGCTTGACCCCTCGTTGCCTGAAAAAGTACGCGATTTACCTCTTCGTCCGTTATCTCCTGACCATCAACGGTAGCCACAACTGCCGCATTGACATTAGCCGCAACAAAAAGCGCAAACACGCCTGAAATCAACCTCTTCATTTATCTTTCCTTTGTGATTTATTTTCGCCGATGCGAAATTTTAGAGGTGAATTATACTGAATTTTGCATTAATATAAGTTAATAGCTTCAATTTATACAGCTTATTTATGATAAAATTTCGAAAATTATCTTAAAAGTCGGAAATAAAACGTGAAATTATCAACAAAACATGAGATATCTTGTATAAAAAATATTTTAATAGAAAAGTATAAAAACGCAAAAACGGAGCTGAAATATAAAAACGCTTACGAACTTCTTGTTTGCGTTATGCTCTCGGCACAGTGTACAGACAAACGCGTAAACATCATAACGCCTGCACTTTTTGAAGCATACCCTGATACCAAATCGCTCTCATGCGCAAATCTTGAGTCTTTGAAGATACTCATCCAAAGCTGTTCGTTTTTTAATAACAAAGCGGCAAATCTCATCAAAATGGCAAAAAGCGTGGAGGAGAATTTCTGCGGCAAAATCCCGCTTGATGAGGAAAAACTGGTAACTTTGGCAGGCGTTGGTCAAAAAACGGCGCATGTAGTGATGATAGAGTATAAGGGTGCAAATCTGATGGCGGTAGATACGCATGTATTCCGTATATCCCACAGGCTCGGGCTCTCATCGTCAAAAACGGTAGAAAAAACCGAACTTGATTTGATAAAGGCTTTCAATGACAATCTTGACATTTTACATCAAGGTATGGTCTTGTTCGGACGCTATATCTGCACCGCAAAAAATCCGAAGTGCACGGAGTGTTTTTTGAGCGAATTTTGTAAAAGTAAAGATGGTTTTAAGCCAAGTTAAATTCCTCTTTGTTCATTCTCATAAAAAAGATGAAAATCAGATGGATACGAGTATGTTATCTACGCATACTCCTGTTCATTCTTATGAAAAAGTCGAAAATATCATTTACTGCGTCATTCCCGCAACCAAACGACAAATAAAATGCGTATTTTTCGTTAGCTGTCGTTATAAAAAATACGGATGTCCAAAAGGACTTCTGCAAACATATGGCGTTCACAAAAGAGATTGAAATTCAAAAGAACGACTTTAATCATTTGCCATACCATCGCAGGCGGGTATCCAAAAATCTTACAAACAAATATACATTAATATAAAGTTTTATTATCTATTTTATATTAACATGGTTTGACTTTTTTCTATAAATGGGATATGAATTTCAGCCCCCAAGATATGCACCAATTTACGTTTGATTGTAGTTCGGTCGCGGCAATAATAGAAATGGCAAAAAAAGACAGCTGGTATGAGAGATGATGCAAGCCGAAAGTTAAACTCTCAGCTTGCAATTGCGATATTTTCAGTGCAAACTGCTTTTAGCAGACGGAGATTAACTCCGTCTTTATTTTGCAATACAATATTTTGACCATGAAACCAAAGCAATTTCGCTTGCGGACTTTTTATAAATCCTGCCAATAAAAATAGGGCAAGTCGTTGTTTTTGCCCTCTTCCATCTTCCATGGATTATCGTCATCATCTCCAAATTTCCAGCCAAGACCGCCGTTAGTTGTAGAGTTTGAATAAGTTGTTTTGATTTTTAATTCGTCAATGGTTTTATTCGCTCCTTCATCTCCGCTCCTTGCACCTGTTACGCTCATAGTATCCAATGCAAAATTGTTTGATACCGTATAGATAATCCTATTGTCATTAATATTTCCGACTATACGGTTTACATTGTTTGTTCCGCTGATAGCAGAGTTAATCGCCGCGTTGTATTGGACTGTTGAACCGTTATCAACATATCCGGCTATACCGCCGATAAACGACATGCCGCTGATATCTCCCAAAACGTAAGAGTTTAATATATTGCTATACCTAACACTTCCAACTATACCGCCGATAAAC
>JAISNG010000192.1 GCA_031276365.1 Campylobacteraceae bacterium
CTCTCAAATAGTCGTAACATTGGTAGATAACCATAATAACCCTGTAAACAATGAGAATGTTACCGTAGAAATACTAAGCGGCAACGCAGGCAATAACGGCACGTTTTCTCCTGCGCCGCCTACGGTAACGCAGGACGGTTCTGGCAACGGAAAGTATATCGTTCGCTTTACTACTCCCATTGCGGAGAACGTAACATTTGGATTTAAGATAACCGACGGAACGCACAACTACAGCAAAAACGCTACGACAGAGTTTGTTATAAACGGCATAGGCGTAGATAACGAGAGTACTAAATTTAAAGTCTATCCTCATGATCGTTTGGTTGGAGAGCAGACGACTCTTGATTTATATCTTACAGATGACACTGGAGTTAACGGCGTCCCTAACCAAAATGTTGCATTCTTTGTTGTAAGTAGAACATTTGAAAACGGCACTGTCATAACGAACGGCAACAGCGTTTATATAACCTCGCCCGTAATAGACCACGGCAACGGCACATATACAACAACCGCCACTACAAATACTTCGCAGAATGTTACATTTGGCTTTAGCGCAAATGGACAAACAAACACATCTAAGGTAGATTGGGCTAAGTTCAATTCAAATAAAACAGACCTAACTAACTTAAATACAAACATTACGGCGACCCCGATGGTAACGGTAAATCAAAACTCTCAAATAGTCGTAACATTGGTAGATAACCATAATAACCCTGTAAACAATGAGAATGTTACCGTAGAAATACTAAGCGGCAACGCAGGCAATAACGGTACATTTTCTCCTGCGCCGCCGACAGTAACGCAGGACGGTTCGGGCAACGGAAAGTATATCGTTCACTTTACTACTCCCGTTGCGGAGAATGTAACGTTCGGATTTAGAATAACCGACGGAACGCACAACTACAGCAAAAACGCTACAACTATATTTAGAAGCGGCAGCTCCAGCAACAATACATCAGAGTTGGTGTTCAATCCCGTTACTCCTTCAGTCAGCGTTGAGAACAACTATACTCTCACAGCTATCATAAGAGACGACAGCATGAACCCTGTAGGCGGGGAAACGGTTACATTTAACGTAAGCGGAGGAAATCTCAACGCCACTACATGCGTAACAAATGCGGACGGCAGATGCTACGTTTTGTGGACAAGCACCGTTACGGGCAGTTTCACGGCAAATGCCAGAATAAACGGCAGCCACATCAAAAACTCTCCTGCAGTGAAAGGATTTACTGCGGGCGTTGCCGATGAAAATACATCTACGTTCCTTTTAGATAGCGGACCTAAAGTCGTCGGAAGTATTTTTAATATGAATACGACTCTAAGAGACAAATACTACAATGTAGTGCCAAATCAAGATGTCTTTTATATCCTTACGCCTGCGATAGAGCAAGCGGGATTTGGTTCGGTCGGAACAGAAGCCGATAATATAAATATCACTACAGGACCTCAAGCGATAAGCCGCAATACTCTCTGGAGCAATTTGGTCGGCACTTATACGGTTACGGTTAGAATCGGAAGCGAAACAGGACCCGAAGTAAACGGTTCCAATAAAACGGCAGTGTTTGTGCATTCCACGCCTACACCAGCTAACTCATATCTAAATGTAACAGGTCTTGGACCTGTTGATTCGAACGGCGGTTACTATACCGTAAGAACATACGCGTTTGACGGTGTAGGACCAAACCCCGTTCCGAATGCTCAAATCAATATCGCGATTTCAAACGGCACGCTTTCAAACGGGTCAATGTCAGGTAAAAATATACTTTGTGCGACAAATGCCGCAGGCTACTGCGAGTTTCAATGGACAAGTCCAAGCGAGAAGGGAGTGTTTACGATAAACGCATCTTTTGCAAACGGCACAGCATTAAGCAGTTCGCCTCAGCAAAGAGAGTTTATCTCAGGCAACGCCAATAACACAACTTCCACTTTGACGATTTTGGAAGCTGGTCCGAAAACCGCAAACGGTACCGACAGATATACGGCTATAGTAACCTTAAGAGACAATAATAATCTGCCTGCGGCAGGCTCTGTTGTCATCGGCGTAACGGGCGGATTGTTAGATGGAAGTTATATAAGCAACAGCTACAGCGTTGATTCTGTCAATGGAAGCGTAACGGTACATTGGACAAGCAATCAAACGGGCAACTTTACCATAACTGCCGCTTTAAACACAGGATATATAACTAACGGCGTTCAGCAAAGAGAATTTGTGTCAGGACCAGTGAGTATAAGTGATTCGGAATTTATTATAACGCCTCTTTCAAGCGTTACAGCCGATAACTCTACAGCATATAACTTGAGAGTAATCATACGCGATGGTTTCCGAAACCTCGTTCCGGGCGAAATTGTTACATTTGATGTACAAGAGGGTTATTTAAATAACGGCACGGTTTTGCCAAATACCATTACATGCGCAACGCTTATTAACGGCGAATGCTATGTCTCATGGGTCAGCGACGAAGTCGGAAACTTTTCGGTAAACGCTTCTGTTGCGGCAGGTATGATAGGTCAGACTCAATACAGAGACTTTGTAGTTGGACCTCCGACTAATAAATATTCAAACTTGACGGTACTTCCGACAAGTTCAAGAGTAGCAGATAACTCTTCTTACTTTACGGCTACGGCATATATCAAAGATGATTTCAATCATCCTATAACAGGAGAGCTTGTTAGTTTCAGAGTAAATGGAGGATGGATTGACAATACCACAGACAAAGGTACAACACTTACATGCGTCTCTATAGACGGAGCTTGCAGTGTTAGGTGGAGAAGCGATACTCCTGGCACTTATAGAATTAGCGCAAATAGTTCTACTATAACACAAATCGGTGTAGAAAATAGACAATTCATTGCTACAACCGGCAGTGCTAGTAACTCTTCGCTTGTAGTTACGCCCGCAGGTCCTGTTATAGCAGGCATCGGCGTTTATACCGCTACTGTTACTGCAAGAGACACGGGCGGAGTAGCGGCGCCTAACGCTATCATACAGTTTGAGGTAAGCGGCGGAGTACTTAACAGTGATAACTGCGAAACAAATGGCACAGGCAGCTGCTTTGTTACATGGACAAGCAACAAATCAGGCAACTTCTCCATTAATGCCACGATAGGCGGTACAAATCTCGGAGGAAACGGAAACGCTGTCGAAGCTTCGCCTCAATACAGAGTATTTGAACCAGATACGCCTGTAACCGGTAACTCACTGCTTGTGATAACTCCCGCGACCAATACGATTATTGCAAACAGCGGCAATTTTTACACTATCAACGTAACAGCGCGCGATACGCACAATAACACCGTTCCGAATAAACATATAAATATCCATATAGAATACGGAGAGCTTGACAATGGCACGGGATTTGCTATAGGAGACAGTACATGCTTTACGGATACTAACGGTAACTGCCTTGTCAAATGGAGAAGCAATAAAACAGGAAACTATCTTGTAAATGCCACTCTTGCAGGTATCTCCGGCATTATAAACTCTTCTGCCGAAGACAGGTCAAGAATGTTTGCGTTTGACGTCGTAGGTTCGGCATCGTACTTTACGGTAACAAGCTATAACGCCTCACAGCCTGACAATATCCCTGTATGCGAAGAGAGCGGAAGCGATATAGCCTTGTGCAGTATCTCCTACAATCTCAACGCGTTTGTACAAGATAATAGCGGAAATAAGATGGAGGGTGCAAACGTTACATTTAAGATATTCAGAGGCGGCGAGCAGGTGAGGGACGCTTATTTGAACGACATTGTTACGGACGGTCTGCATGGAACCGTTCAGGGAGAGTATTCATGCTTAACGAATGCAAACGGCGTATGCCCTGCAAATATTACGCTTAAAGCCAATATAGCAGGCACTTATGAGATATATGCAATCGCAAACGGCATAGATATAGAATATGATACTACGTCCAACTATAACGCATTCAAAACATTTGTTGCATCCAAAGCGTCAAATACAACTTCGCGCATACATTTCAATCCTATCGCCGATAAAACGGTAGAGGCAGATAATGTCTCATCTTATGACGTTACGACAGAGATATTGGATATTCACAGCAATCCGATAAACAATGCTTTGGTTACATTGAATGTTCCTTCGGGTATCAGCTGGCTTGATAACTCTACAGCCGTCAACTCTTCGCTCACATGCACAACTGCTTCAAGCGGCAACTGCACCGTAAAGTGGAGAAGCGTACGCGCAAATGATATTCAAGATATCACGGCGCAGGTTGAAGCTATAACGCTTAGTGGAAACAGGACGTTTGTTACTGGCGGCGTCAGCTCAAATACCTCAAATATTACGGTAAGTACGCACTATGCTACAACAAATGATACTGTGCTTGTAACTGTAACCGTCAATGATGCTCAAGGCAATCCTATCAAGGATACATATCATAATGTAATCATATACACAAGCCTTGCAAACTCATCATTTGCGGGAGGAACTTCAGACCACACGGGAACTTTGGTAAATGTAAACGGTACATACAGCGCTATTTTAAGCTCAACGAAAATCGGCAATACTACGCTTAGCTTTACGATAGATGGAGTATCAAGCTCTAATACGGAGTGGGTACATTTCAACTCAAGTACAATTTGCTTTGAAAACTGCGAAGTTAGTAATGCCACCTACATCACTGCTCAAAGCCCTGTAAAGGTTGGCAATGACTCTCTTGTAACTGTATATCTTGGCGATACGTACGGCAATCCTATAGACAACCTAAGCGTTACCATTTATGCCTTTGAGAATCAAACAAACAGCACAGTAACCCTTAACGGCTTGGAAAACGTTACGATAAACGGCGGAATTGACGGAAAATATGAGGCTAATCTAACGGCTTACGATAAAGGTACCGTAATGGTAAGCTTTATACTTAACAGCGGTTACAATATAAACGCTAATGATTACGGTAAAAACGCTACCGTTCTATTTGAACCTGGTAATGTTTCGGAAAACGAATCTCTTGTGTATGTTACTCATGAGATAGACAATACCACAAATGCATCTGCAGACGGAATAGACTACTATACCGTAACCGTTATTGCAAGAGACGCTTACGGGGCAATACTTACGGAGAGCGTTACTTTCAGTTTTGAAGTGGACAAAGGCAACCTGTCCAGCACCAATGCAAGCAGCGGCGATATCCAAAACATTACCTGCGCAACAGGAAGCAATGGTTCATGCTCCGTATATTGGATGAGTGAAGATTGGGGTACGGGCCATATCAATACGTATGTAAACGGCAAACAAGTCGGCATCGGATTTATGAATGGCGTCAGAGTCAGCACTGTTCCCGTTGAAGCCGAGTTTAGAAGGGTGTTGTTTGACGATAATCTTACCATCATAGACTTTACGCCGTCTTCCAAAAAGGCTCATATAGGAGATTTGATAAGATACACAGTCAAACTACAAAACAACATAGACCAGGAGAGCGTATTTAATCTTAATAACCTTATACCTAAAGGCTTCTCGTTTGTAGAGGGTTCTATCATCTCAAGCACAGCCAATGGTACGGTAAATTCAACCTCCATAAGCTCAAGCGAATTTGATGCGGAGAGTTTGTTTATACACAAACAGGGCGAATTGATTGTAGTATATACGCTAAGAGTAGGAGCAGGAGCTAAAAAAGGAGTACACAAATCCTATGCAGAAGCTTTCAAAGCTGGAAACTCCATCTCTAACAGAGCTTGGGTTGAAGTGGAGATTACAGGCGATCCTATGCTTGATGAGAGTTTGATATTCGGAACTGTTTATATAGACTCTAATGCAAACGGCATGCAGGATAAGGGAGAGATAGGAATACCAGGAGTAAGAATTGCAACTGCCGAGGGTTATGTCATCACTACAGACCAGTTCGGAAGATATCATCTTTTGAATATATTGGGAGGAGAGTGGGGAGTAGGCAGAAACTTCATCATGAAAGTTGATGAGAGTTCGCTGCCTCAGGGTTCAACCCTCACAACAGCCAATCCTCTACTAAGAAGATTAACTCCGGGACTTCCTGTGAGGTTTGACTTCGGAGTTAAACTCTCAAACGATATAAAGACTCTGGAGACGCTTATGCAAGGAGGTGCACAATGAGAAAGAGTATTAAATTAAGCGCCTTGGCAGCAGCTTTATTAATTGGTTCAACATCTATGAATGCCTCCGGCGAGGCTCTTAACAGTATAGTTTCTGAAAAAGATATGGATATAATGATAGCTATAGCCGCATCATCAGACAGCAGCGCTGTGCGTCAAACACAGCCTTCGATAGATGAAACGCCGCAGCAAACGGCAGGTGAAGCGGAAACAATCCTCGCGCAAAATGAAGCCGTTACAATAACGGTAGATGGCGAAGATACTTTCGCACAGAGTGAAACTGTCATTTCCGTACAGAATGAAGACGCTAAGATACAGCCTGCACTTGAGTCTGTGGTTATAAGTTCGCAGCCCTCTTTGGTTGTTCCGGGAGCTTCAAACGAAACTAAAACGCCAAGCCTGACAAACAGACCTCTTGACGCCGACGTCAAAGCGCCGCTTATATATCCGAGCGCATACTCTCTGCCACTTCCTAATAACGGTCTAATATGGGTATCCGAAGACCCCAACATGGGAGAGACTTCGCTTAACGCCGCCGCATTATCATTTATCTCCGCGGAAAACGGAGTATTAAGCGACGGTCTGGATTTTTACATAAGAACAAATTATGCGGCTTTTATAGACAAACTGGAACTCTCTATCTATAGAGGCAAAGACAAAGACCTTATAGAACCTTTGAGCGTGCTTGATATCGCCCCTGCGTCATTTACAAGAATCAAATGGGACGGTAAACTTCCGGATAAATACAAATATGAAGCGGGAGATGAACTTGTATATGTATTAAGAGCATATGACAAGGACGGAAGATTTGATGAGACTTCTCCTAAAACCATCTCCATTCTTAAAAGAGAAGATGCGAAAAAAGCAGGAGACGATTTAAGGGAAGGTATCTCAAAAGGGCAGGGCGTATTGATTAACACCAATGAAGCCGCTGCCGCTCAATATCTCTTGAATGAAGCATTCGGCGCAAATTCCATCGCCAAGCGCAATATAGTAGCATACGGTTCCAAAGTTATCGTAAGAGGCGTTAATATCCCTGAGGGCAGTACGCTTTTGATTAACTCCGAACAGTATCCTGTGGACTTTGAGAGAAGATTTACCGCAGAGTATATAGTGCCGATAGGAACTCATGCATACGATATAGCTCTTGTCGGAAGAGAAGAAATACAAGGACGCATAAGCGTAGATATCTCTCCATACTACATGTTTACGGTAGCCATAGCCGATATAACGGTTAGAAAAGCGGACGTATCCGACAGCGGACTAAGAGAGAGCGGCGATGAAGATGTATTTGAAGAGGGAAGGCTTGCTTTCTACACAAAAGGCAAACTCTACGGCAAATACCATATCACTGCACAAGCAGACACTACGCAAAAAGAGCTTAGCAAAATATTCTCAGGCTTTACTCAAGCTGAGGCGAGAGATTTGTTTGAAACTCTTGATCCTGATATGTACTATCCTACTTACGGAGACGACTCTACGGTAGTTAGAGATGTAAATACTCAAGGCAGATTTTATGCCAGAGCAGAATGGGATAAAAGCCATGCATTATGGGGTAATTACGATACATCGTTTGGCGGAACGGAATATGCTTCTTACTCAAGAAGCCTTTACGGAGCAAAGCTTGATTACAACTCCATAGATATAACACGCTATGGCGAATCAAAACGAGTAGTAAAACTTTTCGGCGCCGAAGAGGTGAGCGCTTTGGGACACAATGAGTTTTTGGGGACAGGCGGAAGTCTTTACTATCTACAGCACATGGATATACTGCCCGGTTCTCAAAAGATATTACTGCGTGTAACCGATACGCTTACAGGCAACGTAATAGCGAAGATTGACCTCAAAGAGGGCATAGACTATGAGATAGACGCTGTACAAGGACGCGTAATCCTCAATAGACCTCTGTCTCAAATCATCTACCAAAATGTCCATACCATAACGATTTCATCACCTTTAAGCGGTTATGAACAGAGATTGATAGTTGATTATGAGTACGTACCGCGCGGATTTGAAGGCGATACTCTAACGGGAGGCGCAAGAGTCAAACAGTGGATAAGCGACTATTTGGCAATAGGCGGCACATATGTTAGAGAAGAGAGAGGAAGTGCGGGCGATGATTATCAATTAGCAGGCGGAGATATAACTCTTCAAGCAGGCAAGGGAACGTATATCAGAGGTGAAATCACGCATACAAACTCAAATGCAGGTTCTATATTTTACTCCGACAACGGAGGACTTAGCTTTAAGGATATAAGAAACAGTTCCAATGCAACGGGAGGCAATGCTTTGGCGGTTGATGCCAGAGTAAACTTCAAGGAGCTTGGAGTTACAAACAATGAATTTACTGCCGGCGGCTGGTACAGAGATACTCAAAGCGACTTTGCAACAACCGCTTCAACTCTTTCATATGGCGGTATAACCGAATACGGCGTTGAGAGCACATCGGAGATAACAAGTGATATAAGCATTTATGTAAAGGCAAGCGAGAGTAAGAAGAAGAGCGAAGAGAGCGCATACTCCGAAGCTGTCGTACAGACGTCTTACAAGGTCAATGACAAATTGACTCTAAGCCTCGAAGCAGACTACCGCCAAATAGAACAGAACGCCACTTCAAAAACACACGGAGCAGTAGGAGCGCTGAGAGCGGATTATGATATTACCCCTAACTTTGAAACATACCTTACGGGTCAATTCATGATAAACGACAATCAGGGAGCTTATGAGAATAACGATGCTGTTATTGCTGGAGCAAGATATCTTCTCAACGGCTCAAGCCTTGCAGGACAGTACGTAACAGGACACAGAGGAGACGCCCTAAGCGTTGATGTCTCTCATGAGCTAAATAAGGACCATACGATATATGCAGGCTATACATACAGCGCCGAGGGTTCTTCTAACGACAACATATTCAACTCCAAAACAGATACGGGCTTTACCGTAGGTCAGAAGTGGAATCTTACAAACAAGATAAACCTCTACAACGAATCACAGTTTTTAAGAGATAAAAACTCAAGAGGAGATTCAAACTCTTTAGGCATGGATTTCTATCCCGGAGAGGGTTGGAATATGGGCTTTTTATATCAGAAAGGAAACCTCAAAGCGGACAATGGAGAATATACTCAAAGAGATGCATTCTCTGTAAGTGTCGGTCAAACTTCCAATATAGCTAACTGGTTAAGCAAACTGGAGTATAGACAAGATAGAGGCAATGAGGAGAGAGAGCAGTTTTTGACGACAAACAGAGTCTCATATAAAATCAACGACTCTTTAAGCCTTGCGGGAAAACTCAACTACTCCAAGACAACAGATGATAAAAACGCACAAAACGGAGCGCAGTTTACGGAGTTTAACGCGGGATTTGCATATAGACCGTTTGACTCTTCCGCATTTGCGCTGTTCGGAAGATATACATACCTTTACGATATAGCTCCTGCTCAGCAGATAGACTATGCGAATATTTTAAATGGAGGATATGACCAGAAGAGTCAGATTGTCTCTTTGGAGGGTGTATATAAATATAACGCCAAATGGGAGTTTGCTCTGAAGTTTGCTCAAAGATACGGACAGGTCAAATATGACGGAATAGACGACTGGTTTGACTCATCAACTATCTTTTATGCAGGGCAGGTAAGATATGACCTTCTATATGATTGGCACACGCTTGTAGAGTACAGAGTGCTTGACGTAAAGGATTCCGGTAACAAAGAAGGATACCTCATCGGCATAGACAAGGATATCACGAAAAATTTCAGACTTGGTATCGGTTATAACTTCACAGATTTCAGTGATGACTTGAGAATACTTGACTACAAATCAAGAGGCTGGTTCATAAACGCAGTTGGAATATATTAAGAGACATCTCCGCCGTATAATATAATGGATATGGCGGAGAGATAGTTTTAAACATTACTTTTATGAGTACGCACTATTCTGTCCCTCTTCAATAAGTTTATATTTATGATTAAATTTCTACTTTCATAAATTATATCAAAAAGCGGGTTGTTATCGGATATCTAAACTCATAAAAGAATTTCTATTTTTGTAGATAAATAATGGAGAATGGCTGGGCTGAGCAAATCTAGACTTATTATTAAATTTCAACAATTTCCGATTTAAACACAGATGCTCTTCTCATAAAGTGAGGGTTTAAGCGTTTTAGATACGACGGTTTCCAATTTAAACCTTTCATATCATAGATGGTTTGTGAGACAGCAGAGCAATCAAACAAAAATATCCGCGCCAATTATCGCTAAATATGATGAGTTTATTATATTTTATTTTGATTGCGTATGGTTTTAACAAGCTTTATGCAGCTTTTGGATAAAATACTCTCTATTTTTTGACCAAGGTATGTTATGGATTTTATGAAATTGGCACAAAAATATCAAACACCGCTGTATATATATGATTTTGACCATATCTGCGAACAGTTTAACTTGCTCAAAGAGGCTTTCCGCGCTAGAAAATCACTTATCTGTTACGCGCTTAAGGCAAACTCAAACTTAAGCGTTGTGAAACATTTGGCTGCGCTCGGAGCGGGATGCGACTGCGTATCGGCAGGAGAGATAAAAAGAGCTTTGATAGCTGGAGTATCAAAATACAAGATAATTTTCAGCGGCGTGGGTAAAGATGATAGTGAGATAGAGTTTGCGCTGAAAGAAGATATTTTGATGTTGAATGTTGAGAGCGAAGCGGAGTTAAAAAGAGTAGAGGCAATAGCCCGCAATTTAAATAAAACCGCAAGGATAAGCATACGCGTAAATCCAAATGTAGATGCCAAAACACACCCTTACATATCCACGGGACTTAAGAAAAATAAATTCGGCGTGGATATAGATACGGCAAAAAAACTCTATATCTACTGTAAAAATTCACCTCTCTTAGAGCCTATAGGCATACACTGCCATATAGGAAGCCAGATACTTGATATAGCGCCGTACCGCGATGCGGCGGCAGTAACGGCGGAGCTTTTGAGAAGCTTGAAATCTCTTGAGATAGATATTAAATTTTTTGATGTCGGCGGCGGACTTGGCATACGCTATAAAGATGAGGTTACTATAAAGCCTTACGATTTTGCACAGGCTGTTTTGGCAAATTTGGCAGGAACAGACGTAACGGTCGTGTGTGAACCAGGACGGTTTTTGGTTGGTAATAGCGGATATTTGCTTACAAAAGTTTTGTATGAAAAATACAACGGCGCAAAGCGGTTTGTCATCACGGACGCGGCTATGAATGATTTGATAAGACCAAGTTTGTACGAATCTTATCATGAAATAGAAGCAGTCAATAAAAGCGGCGGCGGTACTTTAGCCGATGTTGTGGGACCTGTTTGTGAAAGCGGTGATTTTTTGGGTAGAGAGGTGTTGCTGCCGCAGTTAAGTCATGGGGATTTGCTGGTTGTAAAAAGTGCGGGAGCTTACGGCTTTAGTATGAGCAGCAATTACAACTCACGTTTTCGCGCGGCGGAGGTTGCCATAGAAGACGGTAAAGACCGATTGATACGCAAAAGAGAGAGTTTTGAAGATTTGATAAAGTTGGAGCAGGAGTATCTTTGAGGGAGGCGGTATGAATAAAATCAACGAATACAGACGCGAGATAGATAAAATTGACGATGAGATTTTGAGGCTTTTGAACGAACGCATGGAGTTTGTAAAAGAGATAGGTATATTGAAACATACGAGCGACACTACTATCTACAGACCTGAGCGCGAAAAGGAGATTTTGGACAGGCTGAAAAAACTAAGCTCGGGAAGATTAAAGGGCGGGGCGATTGAGGCGATATATTCGGAAATATTTGCCGTAAGCAGAAATATAGAATTACCTGAAAAGATAGCGTTTTTAGGACCTGAGGGGACATACTCTCATCAGGCGGCGCAAAGCAGATTCGGCGCTCAGGGAAGTTATCTTGCGCTAAATACCATAGAGGCTGTTTTTCAAGTCTTGACAAACAAAGAGGCAAAATACGGCGTCGTTCCGATAGAAAATAACACTGAAGGCGTAGTGGGAATCACGCTTGATTGTCTTGGGAAATATGAGGATATAAAGATAGCAGCCGAACTTTATATGGACATACATCACTCTTTTGCGACATTTGCCGAAGATGTAAAAGATGTGAAAGTCATCTACTCTCACCCGCAGGGCTACAACCAATGCAGGCAGTTTTTGGATACTCATCTTTTGAATAATATAGAATTCATACCGACCAAATCAACATCCCAAGCGGCAAAAATGGCAAGCGAGGATAAAAGCGCGGCGGCTATTTGCTCATATATAGCGGCAAAACTCTACAAAGTCCCGACACTTTTCAACAAGATAGAAGACAATCTTGCAAATAGAACACGCTTTGTTATATTGAGCGATTTTAAAAATGCCAAAGGGACAAAAAACAAAACCTCCGTTTTGGCTAAGACTTATGACAAGCCGGGCGGGCTTTTAGCACTTTTACAGCTTTTCAATGATGCCAAGATAAATCTTACAAAACTTGAATCGCGTCCGATAAGGGGACGGGATTTTAAGAGGGTGTTTTATCTGGATTTTGAAGGACATATAGATGATGAAAATGTTCAGGGTGTATTGAGTGGAAAAGGGAAGAATTATGATATTATATGGCTTGGAAGTTATATATCTGAGGATTGATTTATGAAGTTTAACAGTGTACTTGACAGTTTGGTAAATTATGAAGCGGGCAAGCCGATAGAGCTTGTCGTAAGAGAATACGGCATTGAAGCCAAAGATGTGATAAAGATAGCAAGCAACGAAAACCCTCATGGCTGCAGCCCCAAAGTAGTGGAAGCGATACAAAAAGAAGCCTTTAAAATGTCCCTTTATCCCGATGACAGCATGCATGAACTCAAAGAGGCGCTTGGAGTAAAATACGGCGTTGGAAGTGAAAATATCATTATAGGCTCGGGCAGCGACCAGGTGATAGAGTTTTCGCTGTTTGCGAAGGCAAATCCTTCAAATAAGATATTGATGGCAAAAACCACATTTGCGATGTATGAGATTTACGGCAAACGCACGGGAACAACCATACTCAAAACGCCTTCACATGGACACGATATACAAGAATTTTCGGATATTTATAAAAAACATAAAGATATAGCCGTTATATTTTTGTGTCTGCCCAACAACCCTCTTGGCGAATGTTTGGATAAAGAGGAAGTTTTCAGGTTTTTGAAAGAGGTCTCAAGCGATACGTTGGTAGTGATAGACGGCGCTTATCAGGAGTTTGCACTCTTTAAGGATAAAAACAAAAAAATAGACCCAAAAGAGCTTATAGAAAATTTCCCAAATGCCATATATCTCGGCACATTTTCAAAAGCTTACGGGCTTGGCGGAATGAGAACGGGATACGGCGTGGGCAGCAGCGAGGTTGTCAAATCCCTGCATAAACTTCGTTCCCCTTTTAACATCACTACTCTAAGCCTTAAAGCTGCTATAGAGGCGCTCAAAGATGAAGAGTTTGTGAAAAATACGGTTGTTAAAAATTTTGAAGAGATGGCAAAATATGAAGAGTTTGCCAAAAAGCTTGATATTGAATTTATCCCAAGCTACACAAATTTCATTACATGTAAAATGCAGAAAAACTCTTCGTCTATTTGTGAACAGCTCATGAAAAAAGGCATCATCATAAGAGACCTTAAAAGTTACGGCTTAAATGCTGTACGCATTACGATAGGCACAAAAGAGCAAAACGAGAGATTTTTTAAAGTTTTTGAGGATATTTACAGAGGCTAAAGATTGGATATAAAAAATTTTAGGATTGAAGAGTTAGAAAATCTTTGCGCTGATATACGAATGAAAATAATAGAAGTACTCAGCCGCAACGGCGGGCATCTTAGCTCCAATATGGGCGCTGTCGAATTGACGGTTGCCATGCATTATGTATTTGATGCGGCAAAAGACCCGTTTATATTTGACGTAAGCCACCAATCCTATACGCACAAACTTTTGACGGACAGATGGGATAAATTTGATACTTTGCGGCAAATTGACGGCATTAGCGGTTATACAAAACCATCCGAATCGCCGTATGACTATTTTGTTGCTGGTCATAGTTCCACCTCCATCTCTTTGGCTGTGGGCGCTGCTAAAGCTATTGCCTTGAAAAATGAAAAAGATAGAATCCCCGTTGCGCTTATTGGAGATGGCGCTATGAGTGCAGGTATGGCGTATGAAGCTCTTAATGAGATTGGAGATAGAAAATATCCCGTCGTTATCATGCTCAACGACAACGAAATGAGCATTTCAAAACCCATAGGCGCCATCAGCAAATACCTCTCTCAAGCGATGGCCGGGCAATTTTATCAAAAATTCAAGCGCAGGGTTGAACAACTGCTTGATTATCTACCAGAATCTGCCGTTTATATGGCAAAGAGATTTGAGGAGGGTTTTAAACTGATAACTCCAGGAATGCTTTTTGAAGAGCTTGGCTTGGAGTATATAGGTCCGATTGACGGACACAACCTGTATTCGCTAATCAGCGCCTTAAAAACAGCCAAAAAATTGGGAAAACCGGTCATCGTACATGCCCAAACGGTAAAAGGTAAGGGTTATGTAATGGCCGAAGGACAGTTTGAAAAGTGGCACGGTGTGGCTCCGTTTGATATTGAAAGCGGCGAACCTGTTAAGAGCGAAAAGGCTAAAAAGAGTGCAACTGTGCTTTTTAGCGAAGCGCTTTTTAATTTGGCAAAAGAGAATCAAGATATCGTCGGAGTAACGGCGGCAATGCCAAGCGGTACAGGCATGGATAAGTTGATAAGAGAATTTCCAGATAGATTTTGGGACGTTGCAATCGCCGAACAGCATGCGGTAACATCTATGTGCGCCATGGCAAGAGAGGGTTTTAAACCTTTTGTCGCGATATATTCTACGTTTTTGCAGCGCGCATACGACCAAATTATACATGATGCCTGTTTGATGAATTTGGGCGTTGTATTTGCGATAGACAGAGCGGGCATTGTTGGAGAGGACGGCGAAACGCATCAGGGTGTTTTTGATATTTCATATTTAAACGCCATACCCAACATGACGATATTTGCACCGCGAGACGAGATTGGTATGAAATACGCAGTAGAGTTTGCGTATGCTCATAACGGCACGTGTGCATTCAGATATCCGAGAGGAAGTTTTGGCTCTTGCGGAGATATAAAATCAAAACCGTTTTTATTGGGAAAGGGTGAGATTTTGCACGAAGGTAAAAGCGGCATCGCATTTATAGGATACGGCAATGGTGTGGGTAGAGCATATGAGTGCGCCAAACTTTTGGGCGGAGACATCACTATAGTTGATTTGAGATTTGTTAAACCGATAGACAAAAAACTCTTAAAAAAATTAGCCGACACATGCAAAAGATGGTATATTTTCAGCGACAGCGCTAAAAGAGGAGGCGTAGGGGAGATACTTGCCGGCTTTTTGAGCGAAGAGGGCATAAACGGCGTAACAATTACAAGTTTTGAATATGACGACAATTTCATACGACATGGAAATACGGAAAAAGTTGAAGAGTCTTTGGAACTTTTGCCGTGCCAATTGGCGAAAAAAATAAAATTGTCAAATCATTAACTAAAAAAATGTATCATTGCGGATATTTTTATATCAAGTTATGATTAAAATGTTACAAAAAAGTTTGTGAGGTTGAGAAATGGATTTTATCACGCACTTAAGAGATAGGCGTCTTAAAGTAACTCCGCAGAGAACATCCATATTGAAGATTTTAAGCCGTCATACACACCCGAACATAGAGGAGCTGTACGAAGAGATTAGAAAAGAGTTTCCGACTATTTCGCTTGCGACTGTTTATAAAAATTTAAATATTTTGAAACAAACAGGTATGGTACTTGAAATAAATGGAAATATTAGTAAGCCGAGACTTGATATATACACGCACCCTCATGCACATATTGTCTGCAAAAATTGCGGAGCGATAGAAGATGCCGACTTCATGAAAAGCATACATAAATACAAACGAGAGCTCAAAAAAAGTACACTTTACGAGATAACACAGCTTGACGTAGTCGTTGTTGTTGCTTGCTGCAAACACTGCAAAAAAAACTAACTTTAAACTTCATACGTCTTTAAATACTTTTAGTATTTTTTTTTTCATAGATATTTAAAATAATTTATGCAATAATAGCTCATTTTACGACCATAAGGAAATAATCAGATGAGCGAGCAAGTTCAGATTAACAGAAAAAATCCTACAGCATTTCTATTTGTTGTGGATCAGTCGCTTTCTATGGGCTATATAATGCCTTCGGTAAATAAGCCTAAAGCCAAACATGTAGCAGACGTCATAAATAGAACTATTTTAAATTTAATAGATCTTTGCAATAAGGCTGACGGCATTAGAGACTATTTTCACATAGGAATTATCGGTTACGGCGGCAAAGGCGTTAGAAATGTGCTTTTTGAAGAAGAGGAGAAACCTGTTTTGAATCTTATATCCGAAGTAGCCGTAAATGTAAAAAGGATAGAGTACGTAACCGAAAAAATTGATAACGGTCTTGGCAAAACGATAGAGAGAACGACAGAATTTCCAGTATGGATAGAAGCTGATGTGGATGGCGAAACTCCCATGTGCGAGGCTTTTACATTAGCAAGAGAGACGCTAAGGGATTGGTGTGCAAATAATCTAAACTCCTATCCGCCGACATTGATACATATTACGGACGGCGATTCTACGGACGGCAACCCTGAAGAGATAGCCGAAGAGATTAAAAAAATTCGCACACTCTGCGGCAATGCGCTTATTTTTAACCTGCATGTAAGTTCATTTGATACCGATACGATAGAGTATCCGTTCAGCGACAGCAACATAAAAAATGAATACGCGAAAATGCTTTTCAGAATGTCAAGCATATTTCCCGAGCATTTGATAGGCAAGGCAAACGACAGAGGATACAGAGTCGTGGATAATTCGAGAGGTTTTATATTTAATGCAGATGCCGTTGATATTGTGAATTTCCTTGAGATAGGTACGCTGCCGACCAATCCGTACAAAAAGCGATAAAGGCGCGGTTTAGTGGAGCTAATGTTTTGCGGCTCAATACCCAAGAATTACGACAGACCTTATGAAAATGAGGATTATTACAACATAGATATCATCAATCAAACTTTGCGTGTAGCTCTCAGCGACGGCGCTACAGTTTCATATGATTCTAAAAATTGGGCAAAAAATCTTGCGGATTATTTTGTAAAAAAGGATTTTATTTTTGGCAAAGACGTAAACAGGCTTATTAAATTTTACTACTCTAACCGTTTTGATTTTAAAAATTTGACACTTTTTCAAAAAAGAGGACTTAGATTTGGCTCTTACGCCACAATGCTTGGTTTGGAATATAATCCTATTTCAAACTTTATACAAATTTTGGGCATAGGAGACAGTGTCGCGGTTTTTTTGGACAATTACGAATTTGTAGATTCTTTTCCATACTCAGCCTCAAGTGATTTTAGAAAAGACCCTAAGCTTTTAAGTACCAAAATAAAGCATAACTATTTTTTCTCATGCTCTAAAGATTATAATAAATTTTATAGAGTTTGGAATATTGAGAAAGTCTATTGTCCGATAGTACTTTGCATGACAGATGCGCTTGCAGAGTGGGCGTTTAAATCATACGAAAGCGGAAATGCGGATGTATGGAGAGAGATTGGCAGTATTAAATCTATGACGGATTTTAAAAATTTCATTGACGGGAAACGTCTGAATAAAAGCATCAAAACAGACGACACCACGCTTGTTTGCATAAAATTTTAAAGGATAAAAATGTCGTTAAACTATCCAAGTTCGCATGATTACAGAGCGGCTTTTCAACATATGCATGAGAGTTTGACGGATAATATCCTAAAAGAAGGCGCCGTCAAAACCAACTCTTTGGGACCTCAGGTTTTCAGCGGTAATTTTGCTTATGCATACGAAGTTACATCTAAGTACAGAATCAAATATGCCGTACGCTGCTTTCGCTATTTTTCAAAAGACCGCGAAGAGCGGTATATCGCGATATCGAACTTTTTAAAACGGCTTAGAACATACTATTTTGTAGATTTTGAATATCAGCCCGAAGGAATTATCATACGCGGTATCAAATATCCGATTGTGAAAATGGCATGGGTGGACGGCGATTTGCTGGGGCAGTTTATAGCCGACAACTACTCAAACAGGCGAAGGCTTAAAAATCTCATTGTTTCACTTATCGCTCTTGCGAGATTTATTGAACAGCACAATTTCGCACATGGCGATATACAGCCTGGAAATATTATAGTCAATAATGACGGCAAGGATTTGAAGCTTATAGATTACGACGGCATATATGTAAAGGCAATCAGCGAAATTGGCAATTGCGAGTGTGGTACGCCAAACTTTCAGCATCCGAAAAGAGGCAACACATGGAATGCGAAGCTGGACAGATTTTCGTTTATATCGCTTTATGTTGCTCTTAATGCGCTTGTAGAGCGGTACTCTTTGTGGGAAGAGCTTGCATGCGACACTGAGTCCATTCTATTTGTGTCGGCGGATTATGAGGATACAAAACGCTCAAAAGCTTTTGCCAAAATCATGAGTATTGAAAATATGAGAGATGATGTGCAGAAATTTCAAAGAATATGCGACGCCTCTTTTGATAAAGTTCCTTCGCTTGATGATTTTATTGAAGGCAAAAATGTTCCGAACTATCACCACACAAGCAAACTTGTCTATTTCGCAAGTGCGATTATTTTATTTATGTTTTGTACGACATATTTTTTAGAACATGGCTATACCATAAATAAGATATATGCCAAAGCATTAGAAGTAAAAGAGTTTTTTATCGGCAAAAAAACTGCGCGGGAGGTTACAATCGAAGATAGGTATAGTGCTGGGTTGAACTTGCAGATAAAAGATTATGCCGATACAATCAGGCAGCTTGATGATTTGCATGCTAAGCTTCCGAACGATAATGATATAACTCTTCTTGCCGCTGCAACATACGCCTTAAGCGGTTATGATGATGTCAAACTTGCTGTGCTTACTGAAGGATTGATGGAAAAGAAGATAGAAGATTCAAGGCTCTATTTTGCCCTTTCAATGTTTTATTGGCGCAAGGGAGATATAGAAAAGGCAGACTCTTTTATGGATTTGGCGCTTGTTGATACGCAGTACATGGATGATAAAATAAAAAAGATGCTATCGCCTTTGCAGACTATTTTAAAAACAGAGATAAACTTGTATAACCGTTACAAAAATACAGAAGGATTTGACGATAAAAGCGCTGAAATATTTGCCTCCGCTATGGTTTTGCAAAACGGCGGCAAAGCGTCGTATGAGTATTTTGTTGAAAGTTACTCGCACGGATTTACGGGATTTTCCAATGAATATCCGCTCGATAAGCGCTCTTTTGCCGAATGGTTTGACGCGTACTTAAACTACAACATGGGCAAAAGTTTGAAAATGTTGATAGATTTGCATAAAAAGTATCCAAAAAACACGCAGCTTTTGTATCTTGCGTCGATAAATATCGCAAATCTTTATACGCAGGGCAACGAGGGCAAATGCTATTTTAGCCGCAATAAATATATAAAAGTTGTCAAAGAGATAAAATACGAATCCGCACTGCTCAGCGCTCAAAGCGCCGTTGATTTTGCAAAAAAACTGGTTGAAATATCCTCGTCGCAGGCTCAAAGTTATTACGCTCTTTCTCTTGCATATTACGCAAACGATGAATTTGACATTGCTGCGAGCATTGCAAACATAGCCAAAACAAAGATAACTTCAAATGATTCGCATGAGATAAAAGAGCAGATAGATACTCTTTTGCAAAATATCAATAACTCCATCTCATGCAGGCTGAAAGCGCAGTCAAATATGAGTTGAGTATTGCAAAACGCGGTGAAAAACAGCTGTTTAAGAGAGAATTTCCCTTAAGCAGTTTTTACTCTTCAGTGATATTTTCGCTCCAGCCGCCGCCCAAAACTTTATAGAGAGTAACAAGCGCATTCAGGTGATTTAGCCTTTGTGCGGCAAGCGAATCACGCGCCGAAAAGTATTTGTTTTGCGCATCAAGAAGCGTAGTCAAATCTATAGAGCCATGTTTATACTGTAAGCTTGCGATATCCAAAGAGCGCAAAGACTCTTCGGCTATTTGACGCTGCAAACCCTCCTGCGAAGTTTGATAAGCAACGTTTAAAAGTGCATCGTCGCTCTCCTGCATGGCCGTTAAAATAGCCTTGTTGTAGCTGTGAACGGAGGCTCTTGCTTTTGAAATCTCCGCTTCACTTGCATCTTTAAGCCGTCCCGCGTCAAAAAGCGTATATGCCGCATTTAAAGCTAAAGATAGTACAGATGTCGGGTCTTTTAAGGATAAAAGCGTGTCGCTTGAAAGTCCGCCGCTTCCGCTCAATGAGAAGCTTGGAAACCTGTCCGCGTTTGCAGCCCAAGCCGCCGCATTTGAAGCTTCTATATTTGCTTTCGCGCGCGCGATATCTGGTCTGTTTAAAAGAAGTTCAGAAGGAAGTCCCGCTTCAACTTTTGGCAGAGTCAAATCCCAAAAACTATCCAGCGCCGTATCGAAACTTTGAGGCGCACTTCCTGTTAAAACCGCCAAAGCATTTTTTGTCTGTGCGGCTTGGAGCGTGAGTGAATCCACATTTGAACGCTGTGATAAAAGCGAAGTTTTTTGGCGGCTTACGTCAAGCAGGCTTACGCTGCCGCTTTTATATTTTGCCTCTACGATTTGCATGAGTTGAGAACTGATGTTGAGATTTTCATGCGCGGTTTTGAGCCTTTCGTTTACGCCGAGCAGATTAAAGTAACTTTGAGCAACAAGCGCATGTAAAGACAGCGTTACCGCGTCTTTGTCGTATATAGTTGCATTAAAGCGCGCATGTGCTTGTTCATTGTTTGCCGCTATTTTGCCCCACAAATCTATCTCATAACTTATTCTCAAAGTAGCGCTTGTTGATTTAGAATCGGCGGCGTCTCTGCCAGATGCGTCATTTCTATTGGCACTTGTGCCTGCGCTTACGGAAGCTTGTGGGAAATATGCGCTTTTGCTCATACCCAAAGATAAACGCGCTTGTTCAATATTTTCATACGCAGCAAGTACGTCGGGATTATTGGAAGAGGCTTTTTGTATCAGCAGATTTAGAGTCGGCGAATTGAAATTTTCCCACCATACGCTTGAGATATTGCTCTCATTTGATGTTGCGATGCTAAATTCGCTCGGCGCTTCAAAATCGCTTTTAACCACCTCAGGACGCATATAACATCCGCTAAGAAAAATCACCATAAATACCATCAATACATATCTCATCTCTACTCTCCTGCAAGTGCGGTTACCGGATTAAGCCCTGCGGCTTTGCGCGCCGGTAAAAAACCAAAAATAAGTCCCGTAAAAAAAGCGCAGCTAAACGCTAAAATTATCGGTGTAATACTGAAAACAACGCTCATTCCGAAATACTCTATAATAAGTCCCGCACCCGTTCCGAATAATATCCCTATCACTCCTCCAAATGCCGACACTATCAAAGCTTCTATTAAAAATTGCTGCATAATATTTCTTCTCCTTGCTCCTGTTGCGACTCTTATGCCTATCTCTTTTGTGCGCTCCGTAACAGATACAAGCATAATATTCATTACGCCGATACCTCCGACCAAAAGCGAAATAGCCGCTATAGAGCCTAAGAGTATCGTAAATGTATTTTGCGTCTGCTCCATACTTTCCATCAAAGATGTCATGTTTAAAACGCGAAAATCCTCCGTTCCATGACGTTCAATCAAAAGCTCTCTTATATTCTTTTCGGTCTGCGCCATTTTGCCCGTATCCTCAACGCCTATTCTAATATTTCTCAAATATTTCTGCCCGATGATATGTAAATTACCCGTAGAATACGGCGTAAACACAACATCATCTTCGTCATCTCCCATCGCCGACGCTCCCTTTTTGCTCATGACGCCGATGACTTGAAACATGATATTATTCACCAAAACATATTTTCCTATCGGCTCAATATCTCCAAACAGCTCTTTTGCGACACTGTCTCCTAAAACTACCACTTTGGCGTAATTTTGCTCGTCGTCTTTTGTAAAAAATACACCTTTTGCAACGCTCCATTCACGAACCTGCGGATATGCCCATGAGTTAGCGTTTAGATTTGTGCTTCTATCGTTATTGTTAAAACGAAGCGTAACCGAACGCCTCGCTTCCGGCATTGCCGCTATGATATTGGGCAGAGCGTTTATTGCATCTGCATCGCTTAAAACCAAAGTCTCCACAGAACCGCCTCCATGACGGCTGTTGGGCAGTCCTGGAAAAACCATAATCATATTTGTACCCATAGAACTTATGCCCTCAAGTACATCTCTTTTTGCACCGTCTCCTATGCCGAGCATCGCTATAACCGAAGCTACGCCTATAACTATACCAAGAAGCGTCAAGACGGTTCTAAAGATATTCATTCTAAGAGATTTTACAGCCATATTGACGGCTTCCATTATCTCGTATGCAAATAAACCAAAAGGTATTTTAGCAGATTTTTTCTGTTTAAAAGATGGCTTTAAAGTGGTATTTTTATCATTATCGCTCTGCTGACGCTTAGAAGTTGGATTTGATAAAACTCTGCCGTCTTTCATCTCTATGATTCTATGTGCATGAGCGGCGACTTTTGCGTCATGCGTGATAAGAATAACGGTATGCCCCTGCTTTGAAAGCTCCAAAAGATATCTCATGACATCTTCGCCGCTTTTGCTGTCCAGCGCGCCGGTTGGTTCATCTGCTAAGATAATTTTTCCGCCGTTCATCAAAGCGCGCGAAATAGAAACTCTTTGCTGTTGTCCGCCGCTAAGCTGCGAGGGGTAAAAATCCAATCTCCCGCCAAGTCCGAAAGAGCTTAAAATCTCAGATGCTCTTTTACGCCTTTCACTTTTGGCGGAGTATGCGTAGATTGACGGTACTTCAACATTTTCAATAGCGCTGAGAGAGTGTATCAAGTGATAATTTTGAAAGATAAACCCGAATGATTCGCGCCTTAACTTTGAAAGTTCATCTTGATTGAAATCGCTTATGTTTTTGCCTTCAAATTTATATATTCCGCTTGTCGGTTTGTCAAGGCAGCCGATGATATTCATAAGAGTAGTTTTGCCCGAACCTGACGCGCCGATGATAGCTACAAATTCCCCCTCATCTATTTTCAGATTTATATCGTTTAAGACGGTAACTCTATTTTCGCCGTTTCCGAAATACCGATAAATATGAGATAGTTCAATCAAACTCATCGCATCATACCAAACGGACGATTATTGCGCGTCGGCTGTTGAGTAACATTTTTTTGTACGCCGTCAAATGAAGAAAAGTTTGAAGCTACTATATCGCCCTCTTTGAGTCCTTTTTTTATCTCAATTTGTACGCGGTTGCTGATTCCTGTTTGGACGTTTACGTTCACAAATGAGCCGTCTTTTTGTCTTAACATAACGCTTGAAGTGTTTTTTGATACGGCAGTTATGGGCGCTAAAAGCGTATCTTTGGCTGATGAGAGTACAAAAAATACCTGTGCTGTCATAGAGTTCATGAGTTCGTAGGAATTGTTTTCTACGTCAAATATAGCTTTGTATAAAACAACATTGTTTGTAACGGTAGGAGTTGGTTCCAATTTTAAAAGTTTTGCATACCATACGTTTGAACTTCCGAGCGTTTTAAAATAAACCTCCATGCCTTTTGATAGTTTTGTAACATCGGCTTCTGAGACCTCCGCCTCAATTGTAACAGTTGATAAATCTGCTATCTGAAGTATGGTAGGCGTGTTTTGGTTGGCATTTAGAGTTTGCCCTTTTTTAACGCTCACAGACGAAATCGTACCGCTCATAGGAGCGTAAATTTTCGCGTAAGCAAGGTTTGCTCTGTTTTCTTTAAGCATAGATTCGGTTTGGGCTATTTGCGCGGTTATCATCTCAATGCTTGCTTCGGCTGATAGAAAATTTGCCTCTGCGCTCTCAAATGCTTCACGGCTTGTAGCATCGAGTGAAAGCAGCTCTTTTTGGCGTTCATAAGCTAATTTTGCTAATGTGAGTTTTGCTTCCCTGTCTTTTAACTGTGCTTTTTGATATGCGAGTTCGGCTTTGCTTGATTCAACTTTTGTTTCAAGTATGGTTGTATCTATTTCGGCTAACAAATAGCCCTTTTTTACTGTATCACCCACTTCAACATTCAAAGTTACGACTTGTCCTGAGACTTGCGAACCGACGTCAACAAAAGATTTCGGCTTGATTGTTCCTGTGGCGGTAACGGTATTTTCTATATCGCCTTTTGTAATCCTTGCCGTAGTTATGTCTGCATTTGCCAAAGGAGAAGGAAAGAAAAATTTATATGCAAAAAAACCAACGGTGAAAAGTACTGCGATGCTGACGACAAAGAGAATTTTCTTCATTAAAAAAAGCCTTTTTATGGTATGTTAAAAAAATAGACGAAAGTATAAAGCGTGGCTGTTAATGAGTTGTTAATTTGAGGCTTAACGACTTGAAAAAGTCGGGCTGTTTTTAGAGAAAATTACCAAAAAACAGCCCTTTGTTTTTATATTTCGTTTGAATAGTCGGCTTCAGCAAAACGTTTTAGCTGCCGCCATCTTCTTTGTGCATCTTCCATGTTGTGCTTAAAAAGTTCCTGTGCGTGAGTTGGATTTGACTTTTTCAGTGAAGTGTATCTTACTTCGTTGTTCAAAAACTCCTCATATAAAGACCAATCGGGCTCTTTGCCGTTAATCTTTATAGGATTTTTACCATCTTTTTTGAGTCGCGGGTCATATGTGTATAGCGGCCAGTAACCGCATTTTGTAGCAAGTTCAGCTTGATTGCCTGATTTGCCAAGACCTCCTTTGATACCATGAGCGATGCACGGTGAATAGGCTATAATCAAAGACGCTCCGTCATAACTCTCCGCTTCCTCTATGGCTTTGATGGTTTGCGCAGCAGAGGCGTTGGAGTTGATTTGCGCGACATAAATGTTTTCATAAGTCATCGCTATATAACCCAAATCTTTTTTCTGTACCGCTTTGCCTGATGCTGTAAATTGCGCTACAGAGCCCGTTCTTGAAGATTTTGAGCTTTGTCCGCCCGTGTTTGAGTAAACTTCCGTATCAAGCACCAGCAAGTTTACATTCTCGCCGCTTGCCAGCACGTGGTCAAGTCCGCCGTAACCTATGTCGTAAGCCCAGCCGTCGCCGCCGATTATCCATTGCGAACGTTTGGCAAGGTGCATTTTCAGGTTTAATATCTCTTTGACTTCCGCAATCTGCGCACCCTTTTCCAAAAGCGGCACAAGCGCGTTTCTAATCTCAAGGCTTTTTACTCTGTCGTTTTTAAACTCTATCCACTCTTTAAATAAAACCGCCAGCTCGCTCGGAACTTTATCTTTAGCGCTCTCCATGATCTCCGTTATGCGGTGTCTCATCGTTTCTGTGGCTACTTTCATACCAAGACCGAATTCCGCATTGTCTTCAAACAGAGAGTTTGCCCATGAAGGTCCTCTGCCCGCGCTGTTTTTTCTATAAGGAGTTGACGGGGCAGATGCGCCGTAAATAGACGAACAACCTGTGCCGTTAGCAATACTCATGCTCTCTCCGAACAACCTCGTAACAAGCGTTATGTAAGGAGTTTCACCGCATCCAGGACATGCGCCGTGGAATTCAAACAGCGGCTGTGAAAAACCTACGCCTTTGACGTTGCTTTTATTCAAAATATTGTCTTTGTATGTAACTTTTTTAAATAGATAATCCGCACTCTCCTGTTCTTTTGCGTCAAGCGACTCTTGCAAAGGAACCATCTTCAGGGATTTCTCTTTAGTTGGACACGCCGCAACGCACAAATCACAGCCCGTACAATCCAGCGGGGATACCTGAATTTTGTATTTAAATCCTTCAACGCCTTTGCCTTTAGCATCTATCGCATGGGTTTTTACGCCTTCAGGCGCTGCCGCAAACTCTTTGTCATCTATCAAAAATCCTCTTATAACGGCGTGCGGACATGCAAATACGCATTGATTACACTGGATACAACTCTCCTCTATCCATTGCGGGACGCTCACACCCACACCTCTTTTTTCATACTCTGTAGAGCCGTGTTCCATAGAGCCGTCTTCATAGCCTTTGAATGCCGAAACAGCAAGCGAATTGCCTCTTGCGGAATTGACTGGTTTGGCGATTGTTTCCACAAAGTACGTGCCTTTGTAAACATCCACTTTTGTGCCGTCATCATCCGGCAGATTTACCCACGCGGGATTAACCGTAACTTTTACAAGTCCTTCCGCGCCCAAATCTATGGCTTTGTAGTTCATCTCAACTATCTGGTCGCCTTTTTTGCCGTAAGTTTTATATGCTTGTTTTTTCATGAATTCTTGAGCTTTTTCATAGTCAATAATATCAGCCAGCTTGAAAAACGCCGACTGCATTATCGTATTGCTGCGGTTGCCAAGACCAATTTCGCGCGCAAGTTTGGTAGCATTGATGATATAAAAATTTGCATTTTGGCGCGCCAAAATCTTTTTGACTTTGTTTGGTATCCTCTCCACAGTTTCCTTTTCATCCCAAATGGAGTTCAGCAGAAAAGTACCGTTTTTTCTGATACCGTCAACTACATCGTAAATATCCAGATATGCAGCAACCGAACATGCGACAAAATGAGGATTTGACACAAGATAAGTTGAACGAATAGGCCTTTTGCCGAATCTCAAATGCGACCTTGTAAAGCCGCCTGATTTTTTGGAGTCATATGCAAAATATGCCTGTGAATACATATCCGTCTCATCGCCGATAATCTTTACGGAGCTTTTGTTAGCACCGACCGTCCCGTCCGCGCCAAGTCCGTAAAACAGACACTCTTTTGTGCCTTCATCGCTCAAATCAACACCTTCTATGCTCTCAAGTGATTTGAATGTAATGTCATCTTTTATGCCTATCGTAAAATCTGATTTAGGATTGCTCTCTTCAAGATTTTTAAATACCGCCAAAATTTGCGAAGGATTCACATCTTTTGAAGCAAGTCCGTATCTGCCGCCGACTATCAATGGAGCGTTTGCTTTGCTGTAAAATGCGGCATTTATATCTAAAAAGAGCGGTTCGCCGACAGAGCCGGACTCTTTTGTCCTATCAAGAACGGCTATTTTTTTGACGGTTTTTGGTAAAACGCTAAAGAGATATTTCAAGCTGAAAGGTCTATAAAGGTGCGGTATGATGAGTCCTACTTTTTTGCCTTGTGAGGTTAAGTAGTCTATAACCTCCTTGATACACTCGGTAACAGAACCCATAGCTATGATGATATTTTCAGCCTCTTTATGACCGTAAAATACAAACGGTGCATAATCCCTGCCGGTTACTTTTGATATCTCTTTCATGTATTCCGCAACTATGTCAGGCAACGCTTCGTAAATTTTATTTTGTACTTCGCGCCCTTGAAAATAGATATCGTCATTTTGCGCGCTTCCTCTTGTTTTTGGATTATCTGGAGATAAAGCGGCATCTCTGAACGCCTGCAAAGCGTCTCTATCTAAAAGCCTGTCAAATACGGCATAATCCATAACCTCTATCTTTTGCACCTCATGAGATGTTCTAAATCCGTCAAAAAAGTGCAAAAACGGCACACGTCCTTTTATCGCGCTAAGGTGTGCAACACCTGCCAAATCCATAACCTGCTGTACGGAGCCTGTTGAGAGCATTGCAAAACCTGTCTGGCGGCATGCATAAACGTCTTGATGGTCGCCGAAAATTGAAAGTGCATGCGTTGCAAGCGTTCTTGCGCTTACATGTATGACGCCGGGAAGCAGCTGCCCTGCTATTTTATACATATTGGGAATTTTTAAGAGCAACCCTTGTGAAGCGGTATATGTCGTGGTCAGCGCGCCTGCTTGTAAAGAGCCATGTACGGTGCCTGCCGCTCCTCCCTCGCTTTGCATCTCAACGACTTTAACGGGCATTCCGAAGAGATTTTTCTTGCCTTGTGCAGCCCATACATCAGTAAAGTCAGCCATCGGAGAAGATGGAGTGATGGGGTAGATTCCAGCGACTTCAGTGAATGCGTAAGAGGCATAAGCGGCGGCTTCGTTGCCGTCCATTGTTCTCATAACTTTAGCCATAAATACCGTCCTTGTAATCATTTTGTCTATAAAAGTAAATGATTTTACCCATAATTCTCTTAGAATGTCTGAAAAAATTAAAATTTACGGCATTTTGCTAAAGTTCTTTTTCAAGAGTGTTACTACTTGTAAATATTTATTGCAAAACGGACGGTTTATTTGGCTTATTTGATTTCAAAAACAGCAATTGTGCCTGAAACTTCGTTTGCCGTAAATAAAATAGTTTTGTTTGTCGGACTGCTTTCTGCATTAACCACGTAAAGTCCCTCCACGCCCAAATCGCCCATCTGCGCAAGCTCTTCACTGTTAAAATTGCGCGTATTGATATAGTCGTAAAACTGCGCACTTGAAGGAGTTGTTACATCATACATCATTACGCCGCCAAAACGCTCAAGCCCGATAAATGCATATATCTTTGCGTCTATATTCATAACCGTAACATATTCGGGTTCGGGTCCCTTTTTGCCACTGCGGCTGTCAAGTTCGTTATTTGTGTGAGAAGCGTTAAAAAATGTTGGATAATTTGCGGCGATGAATTCTTCAAAATCACTTCCACTGTCGTATATCTGCGTCATATCATCGGCATTATAAATAGAAAATGAGCGCCCGCCCAAAATATAATTTTTGCCTGTCTCAAGTCCATCTTTTTGGCTAATGTCAAGCGTTTCAACCTTTTTTCCGTTAATCCTCAAACTATCCGTTATATCCTCATCGCCACCCCATTCTCTCGCATCGCCCTCATTGGCAGTGAGTAGATATTTGCCGCTTGTTGTTTCGAAAACAGCGATTCCATCAGGCATATACGCGCCGTATAGATTTTGCGTCGTGATATTTATTTCACCGTCTTTTACAACATCAAGCGCAACTATGTTGTGATTTTTAAAACCAAGCGGTTTTATGCCGCTAAATTCACCTTTTGCTATATCAAGTACGGCGATAGCGTTTGCCTCCTGCAGCGATACATATGCTATGCCGCCGCTTACCGCTATATATTCTGGTTCAAAATCATATGAAGGCAGCGCTCCTTTTTTCAAAATTACGCCTTTGTCTGTTAAATTTGCCTCGTCAAATGCTGTAAAATCAACCGTTTTTGTCGTATTCATGAGAGTATCAACGATAGTAACAGAACCTTTTGGGTCTGCCGCGCTGTACCCTTCGCGCGGTTCACCCTCATTTGCGCTCAAAATATATCTGCCCTCATCTGCAAAACAAATCATATCGGGCTGCACGCCTGCGTCATACTTCTCAAGAAATTCTCCCTCATAATTTAATATTACAATGGAACCGTTGTCGTCATACTCTTTAGCCTGCACTGCCAGCGCGATAATATTATTTTTCGTATCCACATCAACGCTTGTTACATCGCCGTAAGAGAATTGCTCTTGCTGCGCCATCGCCGCTATGTCAATGCGCTTGTGCAATCTCATCTGCGTAAATCTCTCAGAAGAGAGCGTATCGGCATTTACGATATCAACGCTTCCAAGTACGCCGTTTACCATGTAAATCTTTTGATTATCTTTGTTATAGACGACGATTTCAGCTATGCCGCCGTCTTCACTGACATTACCGGTGCTATAAGAGCCTATATAACTCATGTGTTGATTTAAGCTTGTCTGCAATCTTGTATGTGAACTATCTGTAAAATCCGAAGAACATCCCGCCGCCATAATCACCGATAATAAAACTGTTTTTTGCTTTAAAGAAAACATCCGCTTCTCCTTTTTTAATGCGGATATTTTACGGCTTTTTGACGACAAAGTGGTTACGTTTTTGTGCTTTTTGTATCGTGTTTAATTTTTGTCAGCCGCGCAGGTTTTTGATATATCGCACAGCTTCAAGAGCGTCTTTAAAAATGATATCCGTATATTGTGCCAAATCCTCATTTTTACCATATCCGCACAATACGCCTGCACTGTTTATGCCCGCCGCCCTGCCGGCGCCCATATCCAAAATTGTATCGCCTATTATCCATGCGTCCTTATTTTGCGCATTCATTGCCGATAGAGCCTTTAAAACAGGTTCAGGATGCGGTTTTGTGTTTTTTACGTCTTCACGCCCAACAACAGTTTGGAAAAAGTCCAAAAGCCCGAAATGCTTCAGTATCTTTTTTGTATAAATTGCAGTTTTTGTAGTAACTATGCCAAGATGCGCAAACTCATGCGCCTCCTCCACTGCCTCTTTTGCTCCGTTTATCAAAGTGGTTTTTTTCGCGGCAATGTCCTTATAATGCTCTTTGTAAGCTGCTACAAATTCATCTGCCATTTTTGCTTTTATACCGAGTTTTTTAAACATGTCATCAAGCGGATAGCCGATAAGCGGCGGTATTTTATCAAAATCGGTAAAATTGATGCCAAGTTTTTTAAACGCCGCGTCAAAACTCTCCAAAATTGCAGGCGTCGAATCAATCAGCGTGCCATCCATGTCAAACAATATAATCAAATTTTTCATCTCAAAATCATAGCGAAAATTTACTGCAAAAAGAGATTTTGCAAAAAATAAAATCAACTTTATCTATAGTAGTTTTATTTTAAAATTCTTAAAAATTAAAATATAAAATAAGTATATAAATACTATAAAATAATGCTTTATTGGTCTTTTTGAGATTATATTTTTTATTATTTTTTAAAGTAAAAATTGACATAATTCACTGTTTTTAATTTGTGTTGTAAATTAAAAATATCCGTATGATATGCTCTGTTTTTGTCTTTGTGATGAAACAAGCATAAAGGGCGGATTGGGAGGCTTGCGTTTAATACGTTGGTGTGAGTGAAATTTCCCCGCTTTTGGCGGGGGAAGATTCATTTCATAGATATGTAACTGTTTAATGCGCCGATATAAGCTTGTGCGGTGGCATACATGGTATCAACATTGAGTCCGTGTCCGATGATTGGTTTGTTATTGTCAAATGCCACTTTCACTATCACTTTTGCAAGCGCATCTTTTCCTTGACTAACCGCATCCACTTTATAATCTTTCAACTCTCCGCTTACACCACAGACTCTGTCTATCACCTTAAACACGGCATCCATAGTACCGTTGCCGATGGCGGCATCCGTGATAAGAGTATCTTTGTGTTTTACAGTGATTGCCGCGTTTGGCACGCCTCCAGGATTGCAGTCGCTTAGTTGTAAAGTGACAAGTTCAAATACTTGAGGTATTTTTGTAATCTCTTCGGCAACTAATGCTCTGATATCGTCGTCAAAAATCTCTTTTTTCTGGTCGGCAAGGATTTTGAATTTTTCAAATGCCTTGTTGATTTCATCATCTTTGAGCGTATATCCTAATGTTTGCAGCCTGTCTTTAAACGCGTGGCGGCCTGAGTGTTTGCCAAGCACAAGATTGTTTGTGTCAAGTCCAATGTCGTTTGGACGTATAATCTCGTAAGTTTCTTTGTGTTTCAAAACGCCGTCTTGATGTATGCCGCTTTCATGAGCGAAGGCATTTTTACCAACTATCGCCTTGTTTGGCTGCGGCTCAATGCCAGTTATTAGTGAAACAAGCTTGCTTGTGGGATAAATCTCTTTTGTATTGATATTTGTGTGAAGCGGAGCAAATATATCCACACGTGTTCTTATAGCCATCACTATCTCTTCCAATGCCGCATTTCCCGCACGCTCTCCAAGTCCGTTTATCGTGCATTCTACTTGTCTCGCGCCGTTTTCAATAGCCGCCAAAGAGTTTGCAACCGCCAAGCCTAAATCGTTATGGTTATGTACTGAGATTACCGCTCTGTCTTTTACAAAATCGCTAATCTCTTTTATACGCGCGCCTATCTCATTTGGAAGGCGGTATCCTACTGTGTCGGGGATATTTAGGGTTGTTGCGCCTGCGTTTATAACGGCGTCCAAAACCTCTTTTAGAAAGCTTATTTCGCTTCTGCCCGCATCTTCACAGCTAAACTCCACATCTGACGTGAAAGTTTTGGCATATTGCACACTCTCAACCGCTTTTTTTATCACTTCATGCGGTTTCATTTTGAGTTTGTATTCCATATGAATGGGACTTGTAGCTAAAAACACGTGAACTCTTCTGTGTTTTGCCGAAGATATGGACTCTGCCGCTGCCTTTATATCCTTTTCAACACATCTTGCAAGCGAACAAACCGTACTTTTGTCCAACTGTTCGCTTATTCTTCTTATCGCATCAAAATCGCCAGGACTTGCCGCGGCAAATCCTGCCTCTATCACGTCAACGCCAAGCTTTTGCAGCTGCAAGGCTATCTGTATCTTCTCTTCCGTGTTCATGGATGCACCAGGGCTTTGTTCGCCGTCTCTTAGAGTTGTATCAAAAATTTTAATTATATTGTTGTTCATTTTTTATCCTTTTTAACAGTGAAAGATGTTTAAAACATCACAAAAAGTTGATTTTACAGAGAAAGAGGTACGGACAGCAGGAGCGCGTTTTTAATCTCAATTTTTGGTAAGATTTTGATGTATTTGGCAATGCCGATGCTTACACCATTCATACGAAGCTCCTTGTTTAGAATTTTTTAGTCAGTTATTATACTTGTTTTTTCTGTTTTTTGCAACAAGATAGTTATATATAACCCTCACGATGCCGTACAGGACATAAATGCTGACAAAAACGGTAATTGCTGTTATTCTAAAGATATAAATCATGGAAAAGATAACTACCAGAATTGTCAAGATTTTGAGATTTTGAGATTTTTTCATATCCATTTTTTTAAAGCTCGGGTATCTTATGTTACTCACCATCAAAAATGAGGCAAGCGCTTGCAAGAGTAAAAGCGCGCATTCAAAATCAGCAAGTATTTCATAGTTTTGAAACATAAGTCCCCACATTAC